>JAGQUE010000097.1 GCA_020438665.1 Nocardioidaceae bacterium
GGACCAGTACGGCGTGGGCGACGTCATCGACGCCGGGGAGGCGTCGGGCGCGGTTGAGGCCGTCGGGCTGCGCGTGACACGGCTGCGCGACGTCAACGGCACGGTCTGGTATGTCCGCAATGGCGAGATCCTCCGGGTCGGCAACATGAGCCAGACCTGGGCGAGGACCGTCCTCGACGTCGGCGTCGCCTATTCGGAGGACATCGAGAAGGTGCGCCGGGTCCTCCAGGAGATCGCCGGGGAGCTGTGGGAGGACGACGACTTCAGGTCCGTCATCCTCGAGGAGCCCGAGGTGTGGGGTGTGGAACAGCTGGCCCCCGACGGCGTGACGCTTCGGGTGGTGCTCAAGACCGCTCCCCTGGAGCAGTGGGGGGTGGCGCGCGAGATGCGGGAGCGGATCAAGACCCGATTCGACCGCGAGGGGATCGAGATCCCGTTCCCACAGCGGGTGGTGTGGCAGCGCAGCGAGGAGCCGGCCGCCCCGGAGCCGTCCGAGGACTGAGTCCGCGGACCGGGCCTGGGCCGGCCGGCCCACCAGGGTGCGCGCTCAGCCTGCGAGTGAGGCGCTGAGCGTGATGGTGGTGCCGGCGAGAGCCTGGCTCACCGGGCAGTTGGCCTTGGCGTCCTCGGCGGCGGCGGTGAAGTCGTCGGCCGACATGCCGGGGACGTCACCGACCACGGTCAGGTGGATCCCCGTGATGCCGGTGCCGGGCTGGAAGGTCACCTCGGCGGTCGTGTCGAGCGAGGTGGGCGGGGTCCCGGCCTTGGCGAGCCCGTTGGACAGCGCCATGGAGAAGCAGGAGGAGTGAGCCGCGGCGATGAGCTCCTCGGGGCTCGTCCGGCCGGCCGGCTCCTCCGCGCGCGAGGGCCAGGTGACGTCGAACTCCCCCACCCCCGACGAGACCATGCTCACCCGTCCCGAGCCTTCGAAGAGGCTGCCTTCCCATCGGGTGGTCGCGGTACGGGTCGTGCTCATGGGCGGACCTGCCTTTCTCGACGGTTTTCGCCGAGTCTTCCACGGTCGGTCAACCCAGAGGTGCCCTCGATGGCGCTGTCCCTCCGCCGCCTCGGCACAATGGACCCGTGACCACGTTCTATGACGAGATCGGCGGCGAGGACACCATCCGCGCGATCGTGCACCGGTTCTATGAGGGCGTGGCCCACGACGACGTCCTTCGGGAGCTGTATCCCGAGGAGGACCTCGCTCCCGCCGAGGAGCGGCTGCGACTGTTCCTCACGCAGTACTGGGGCGGCCCGACGACCTATTCCGAGCAGCGTGGCCACCCGCGGCTCCGCATGCGCCACGCGCCGTTCGCCGTGACCCCGGAGGCGCGCGACCGCTGGCTGCTCCACATGCGGGCCGGCCTCGATGCCGCCGAGCTCCCACCCGAGCAGGACGAGCGGTTCTGGGGCTATCTGACGATGGCCGCCGAGTCGATGGTCAACCAGCTGGCGTGATGCCGGCGGCCGCCATGGCGGCCACGGCGCGCGCCCTGATCTCGGGGCGTGGCTCCTGGGGTCGGCCGGTGGCGGGGTCCCAGAAGACGAGCACGACCGAGCTCCGCGCACAGACCACGTCGCCGTCACAGATCTCGGCGTCGATGCGCATCGAGGTCCGCCCGACGTGGCTGACCTGCGACCACAGGTCATAGGGCCGCTCTCGGAAGGTCAGCGGCACGCGGTAGTCGACCTCCGTCCTGGCGGCCACCATGCCGCTCACCGACAGGTCGACGTCGATGCCCTCGCCCAACCGAGAGGTCAGCACGAGACGCCCCTCCTGGAAGTACTCGACATACTTCACGTTGTTGACGTGGCCATAGGCATCCACGTCGGAGAACCTCACGTGCACCGGGTAGTGCCCCTGCTCGGTCTGCGCCACGCGCGCGGGCGTCGGATGGTGCTCGGGCCGGTCGGCCTCCAGATAGGGAGCCAGTGAGGCCCGTTCGTCCTCGCTGAGCCGGCGTGGTGACTCGGTGGCAAACACGAACGGCGTCAGCACGGTCGAGGCCCGCGCATAGATGCGCCGTTCGCCATCTCGTTCGTGGAACATCTCATAGGCGAGCGTGAATGACGCCGCCCGTACCCGCGTCGCCCAGACCTCGATGTCGACAGTGCCGTAGTCGAAGGACAGCGGCGCCAGATAGTCCACCTCGTGGCGGACGACCACCAGTCCGGTCGCGAGCCCACCCGCCCGTGACCCGGTGACCTGGGAGCGCAGCATGTCGACCCGAGCCTCCTGGAGGTAGTCGACATAGACCACGTTGTTGACATGGCCCAGCAGGTCGAGGTCGGCCCAGCGCATGGGGCACCGATAGACGTGGCGCATCCGCCGATGGTGTCAGATGCCACATCCCGCGTCTGCCACCTCGCGGCTAGGGTCGTCACGTCCTTCACCGCGACGACCCGGAGGTCCTCATGCCCGAGGCAGTGATCGTGTCCGCCACCCGCTCCCCCATCGGCCGCGCCAACAAGGGCTCGCTGAAGGACCTGCGGCCCGACGACCTCGCCGCCACCATGGTGAAGGCGGCGATGGACAAGGTTCCCGGCCTCGACCCCCACTCCGTCGACGACGTCTACCTCGGCTGCGGGCTGCCCGGCGGCGAGGCCGGCAACAACCTCGCCCGCGTCGTCAACGTGCTCAACGACATGGACGACGTCCCGGGCGCGACGATCACCCGCTACTGCGCGTCGTCGGTGCAGACGACGCGCATGGCGTTCCACGCCATCAAGG
>JAGQUE010000098.1:0-19109 GCA_020438665.1 Nocardioidaceae bacterium
CCTGTTGAACGGTCCGATCGCATGGCCGTAGCCGACACCGCGGGCGGGCAGGACCACGCCGCGGCCCGACGCCGTCTGGGTGGCCACCAGGTCCGGGCGCCCGTCATGGTCGACGTCGCCGAAGCCGGAGATCCGCGCATACGCCGTGTAGTCGCCGGCGAGCGCGACGGCGTCGCCGAAGCGACCGTCACCGGTGCCGGGGAAGAGCAGCAGCCTGCCCGCCGAGGTGAGGGCCACGATGTCGGCCTTGCCGTCGGAGTCCAGGTCGCCGGCGCCGGTGATGCTCCGGTAGCCACCCCAGGTCGCCGCGAGCGCCGTGCGGGTGAAGCCACCCTTGCCGTTGCCGAGGAAGACCTCGAGCCGGCCGGTGGCAGGGTTGCGGGCGGTGAGGTCGTTGCGCCCGTCGCCGTCCAGGTCGCCGACGGCGGCGAGCTGGTCGCGTCCGGCGAAGCGCTGGGTGGGCTTGATGCCGGCGCCGAACCCGCCGTGGCCGTCCCCGGGTCGCACGGTGAGCTCGCCATCGGCCGTTCGCACCGCGAGGTCGCCGAGCCCGTCGCCGGTCAGGTCCGGGGTCGCGACGACCGTGTCGTCGGCGGTCCACCCGGCCGAGCCACGCTTGAGCCCGAAGTGGAGCAGGCCGCCCGTCGGCACGACCAGGATCCGGTCGTCCGATGCGCGCCGCACGATCAGGTCGGGCTGTGGCGTCGAGGCGACGTCGGTCTGACGCTGGCGCCCGGACCAGTCCAGCTGGTCGGCGGCCGCCATCCGTCGGATCTCGGGGAGCTTGGCATAGAGGTACTTGCCCGGACAGGCGGTCGCGGCCGCGTCCCGGTGGCCGTTGATCGCCTGGAACACGGTCGGCCCGACCTGCTGACGCGTGGACGCGGCGTCGACGCCGTGCAACGACAGCTTCCAGGCATAGAGCCGGCCGTACGCCGCCAGCAGCTTCTTGCTCGGCTGGACCAGCTCATAGTTGCCGATCGCGGATGCCGCGAACGCGTAGTCGTTGTAGTTGAGGGTGTGGGCCCCGACGACGGGACGGTCGACACCGCCGTAGCGGCCCTCCCAGATCCGGCCGAACCGGTCGATCAGGAAGTTGTAGCCGATGTCGCTCCAGCCCCGGGTCCGCACGTGGTAGGCATAGATGCCCCGCAGCAGGGCGGGCACCTCGGCCCGGGTGTAGTCGTTGGCGTTGACCGTGTGGTGGACGAAGCCTGCGTGCACCTCGTAGTAGTGCAGCGAGGGAGCGTCGCGCATGGACTCGTCGGCGCCCCACTGTGCCCGTGAGAAGATCTGCGGCTTGGGGGTGAAGGTGGTCGCCTGCAGGGCGAGCCCGTCGCTGGACTGCTTGACGCTGTCGTCGGCTGGGGTCCCCGAGGTGTCGCCGGCGGTGCCGAGCGCGGGGGCGTCCAGGGTGGTGGTGTCGATCGCCGCCCGTTGCAGGGTGGTGGGCCCCTCAGCGCCGGGGTCGATGACGGCCAGGCGCATGTCGGCCGGGAGCGGGTGGGAGGTCTGCTCGCGGACCTGGACCTCGTCGACGTCGCCGACCAGCATCGGCTCCGTGCCCGGTCGCGCGTGCCGGCCCTCCCGGCTGTCGGGGTCGGGGGCGTGGTCGGGCTCGTAGGGCAGGGTGGTCCACTCCGACCAGGTGTCACCGGTGCGGGTGCGGATCTCGAAACGGGCGGCGAGCTCGGGGATCTCGGGGCCGCGGGCCCAGTTGACGCCGACGGTGCCGAAGCCGGTCACGGGCACGGGCTCGGTCAACAGCCGGGTCTCGCCGTCGGCGGTCCGACCCACGGACTGGGTCTTGCCCCGGCCGGTCGCGAGCCGCTGCCCCGCGGGCGGCGTGAGCGGATATTCCGTCACGATCGGGTCGATGACGTGGTCGGGGACCTCGGCCACGGTGGTCCCGGCGTCGGCGTTACGGGCCGCCGGTCCCCCGCTGGCGGTCGGGTTGGACGTGGCTGCCGCCGGGGGCGTCCCGACGATGTCCAGGCTGATCACGTTGGCCGCCGGGGTCAGCACGGCGAGCACGGCCGCCAGCACCAACAGCTGCTGGCAGGCGGTGACGAAGCGCGACTGGCCCGGACGCATGCACTACTCCAACCGTGTGAGGGGAAGGATTCACACGAGTAGCAAGTTTCACACCAGTCACAGGGGAACCGAAAGGGAATCTGAGTAACTACAACGCTGTAATTTCCAGTCAACACGCCGACCGGACATCAACTTTCTGTCCGGTCTGGACCGCTGCGTCCACCGCCGTGGCGGCGCCTCAGATGTCGTCGCCGGTGTCCTCGTCGAAGTCCTCTTCGAGCTCGTCGCCCTCACCATCGGTGTCGACGTCGTCGGACTCGTAGTGCAGATAGCGGATGCCGGCATCGACGTCGCCGTCGAAGCCGAGCCGACCGTTCTCGAGCACCAGCACGCGGTCACACATCTTCTTGACCGAGCCGGCGGCGTGGCTGACATAGAACAGCGTCCGGCCGCTCTGGCGCACCTCCTCCATGCGCGTGAGGCACTTGCGCTTGAAGGGCTTGTCACCGACCGCCAGCGCCTCGTCGACCAGGAAGATGTCAGAGTCGACGTGGATGGCGATGGCGAACCCCAGCCGGGCGGTCTGTCCTGAGGAGTAGTGGCCGACCTGGGTGTCGAGCCGGTTGCCGAGCTCTGCGAACTCCACGATGTCGTCGAACTTGCGCCGGGTCTCGGCCTCGGTCATGCCGAGGATCGCTGCGTTGAGGTAGAGGTTCTCCCGACCGGTGAGGGTCGGGTGGAACCCGGCTCCCGTGGCGATCAGCCCGGCGATCCTGCCGCGGGTCAGCACACTGCCACCCTCGGGGCGCATCACCCCGCTGATCAGCTTGAGCAGCGTGCTCTTGCCGGAGCCGTTGAGCCCCATCAGGCCGATGGACTCACCCTGCTCGACGGTGAACGACACGTCGTTGACGGCGGTCAGCACCCGGCTGGTCGCCTCGCCCTTGAGCTTGGCGGCGGAGATCTGCTTGATGGTCCGGTGGAACCGGAGCGTGAACGTCTTGGTGACGTTCTCACACACGATGGAGGTGGTCACAGGCGCTCCGGGATGCGGTTCTCGAGGCGGCTGAAGATGAGCTGGGAGATGCCGAGCAGCACCAGCGACGCGAGCAGCGTGGCGACCCCGACCAGCAGGATGTTGGCCGGCATGTCGGTGCGCATCGTCTCCGCCGGGTGGCTGGTGGTCCCGACCCAGAACGCGCGCTGCATGAGCAGGACGGCGTCGGCGAGTGGGTTGAAGAGGTAGAAGGGCGCCGCCGGTCCGAACCGCTCCTGCACGATGCTGTAGGGATAGATCATCGGGACGCCGAACCGGACCAGGTGGTTCATCACGGTGACGACGTTGCCGAAGTCGCGGAAGAACACGTTGGCGGCACTGAACATCAACGCCGAGGCCGTTCCGAGGATCGCGATGATGAGGACGGCGAGGAGGAACGCGACCACTCCCCCGAAGTCCGGCATCCACCCATAGAACAACGAGGCGATCGTCAGGATCGCCACCTGCGGGCCGACGTGATAGAGCGAGGTCACCATCGTGGCGACCGGGAACATCTCGCGCGGCATCGCCATCTTCTTCACGATCGTCCGGTAGCGCACGATCGAGCGGGTGCCGGCCGAGAACGTCTCGACGAAGAAGTGGACGACGACCATGCCGGCGAAGATGTGGATGCCGAAGTTCTCCAGGTCCTGGTGGAGCTGGAGCAGCCCGCTCATCAGGCCCCAATAGATGAGGAACTGGACCAGCGGGTTGACATAGGACCACAGCAGCCCCAGGAACGAGCCTTGGTAGCGCGCCGAGATCTCGCGCTGGACCAGCAGCTTGAGCAGGTAGCGCCGCTGGACGACACCGATCAGCCCGTTGCCGGCGGTCGGTGGCGTCAGCGGGAGCTGGCTCAGGTCGCGCTCCGGCGGGATCGCCGCTGCGGTCATGCGTCGTCCGAGCCCTCGAAGGTCGGCTTCCACGCCTCCGGCGACGCCAGCTCGGCGAGTGCGTCGCGGTAGCGCTGGGCCAGCTCGGGCCACTCGGTGTAGAGGCGGGCGTGGAGCTTGGTCGACCGGGAGAGCTGGTCGGCGAACCGCGACCGGTCACGGCGGTACCAGGAGGCGTTGAGCCCGTCGGCCGACGAGACGATCGCCGAGTCGAAGTGGGCCAGCCGGAACCAGCGCTGGTCGGCGTGGGGAACGACTCCCTCGGGCGCGACCTCGGCCAGCTCGCGGACCGGCAGCACCTGACGCACGAGACCCGTCGCCGCCATCATCACCTTGCCGGGCATGCTCGACGGCACGGGGATGCCCTTGCCGCGACGCGGCGGCTTCTTGGTGCGCGGCTTGGGGTAGCGGTCGAGCGAGGCCTCGGTGCGGCCGTCGTCGTAGTCGCCCCGCAGCGCCCGCACCTCGCCGAGACGCTTGACGATGTCGCGGTGCATGCGGTCGGGCCCGTCGAGCACGTCCTGGAGCGCCATCATGATGATCTCGCCCGTGGAGTACTGCATCGACATCAGTCGCTTCACGTGGTTCTCGAGGCTTTCGCGCACGAGCTTGCCGCCGCGCTCATAGGGCGAGTGGAGGAGGCCGGAGACCAGCCGGTTGCGCTCGTGGAAATAGGCCTGCCAGTCGAGGGTGTCGTCCTTCTCGGTCCACGGCACGTGCCAGACGGCGACGCCCGGCATGGTGACGGTGGGATAGCCGGCCTCGCCCGCGCGCAAGCCGTATTCGGCGTCGTCCCACTTGATGAACATGGGCAGGGAGAGGCCGATGTCGTTGACGACCTGGGTCGGGATGAGGCACATCCACCAGCCGTTGTAGTCGACGTCGATACGGCGGTGCAGCCACGGGGTGGAGCGGAGCGGCTTACGACCCCAGTCGTGACCGTGGACGGTGGCCGGGGCGGGTCCCCAGAACCAGCGGTACTTCTGGATGGCCTCGCCGTAGGCGTGCATGACGGTGCGGTCATAGAGGCTGAGCATCTGGCCACCGACCAGCACCACCTGCTTGGCCAGGTCGGCCATCGCGACGGCCCGGTGGATGCCCTCGAGCTCGCTCACCACGTCGTCGTCGAGGAGCAGGACATAGTCGGAGTCGCCCTTCTGGGCCGTCTCCATCATGGCGCGCGAGAAGCCGCCCGACCCGCCCAGGTTGCGCTGCTCGATGATGCGCAGCTTGTCGCCCAGCGAGGCGGAGACCGCGGCGAACCGGGCCTCGTCGGAGACCTTCTGGTTGCCCTGGTCGACGACGATGATCTCGTCGATGATCTCCAGCACGTCGGGGGCCTCGGACAAGCGGACCAGCTGGTCGACGCAGAAGTCGGGGCGGTTGAACGTCGTGATGCCGATGCTGACCGTGCCGGAGCGGGTCCGGTCGGTCTCGAAGCCCCAGGTGGCCTCTTCGAGGACGAAGCCCTCGTGCGACGCCTCGACGTCGAACCAGTACCAGCCGCCGTCGATGAACGGCTTGAGCGTCAGGTCGAGGGTGTAGGTCTGCGACTCCGTGCTGTTGACCGTGATGACCTCGGCACGCAGGGAGTGGCCCTTGGAGGTGGAGCGATAGACGATCAGGTTGCCGTGACCACGCATCCGGGCGGTCAGGCGCACCGAGTCGAAGGTGGTCCAGCGCCGCCAATAGCTGGCCGGGAAGGCGTTGAAGTAGGTCGCGAAGCTGACCCGACGCTCCGGTTCGACCTCGATCTCGCCGTTCTCGGTGACCCGGCCATAGCCGCTGAGGCCGCCGAGGGTGTCGGTGGGCGAGAGCTGCTGCTGCTTGCTCTCCTTCTTGGAGTCGCCGTCGTATTCGGCGCCGGAGCGCCCGGTGGACGCGTCACCGCCGGTGAACGCCGAGATGCCGCCGAGGTAGAGCGAACGAACGTCGAGCTCCTCGTCCGGGCGGATCAGCGTGCGCTGCACGACTCGGAAACCCGCCCCCTCCACGCTCGCCGGAACTGCGTCTGTGGCCTGGGTCACGCGACTTCCTTCTGCTCGGGTCTCAAACGACACGAGGGTACCAGCGCGGGGGCCTGCCACCGCTTTCCCGCCTGCTAGCGTTCCGGCATGCCTCGCCCCTGGTTGGACCGGATCACGGGTCGCCCCAAGGCTCCTCGGATCTATCTCCACATCGGCGCCATGAAGACGGGGACGACGTTCCTTCAGGGCCTGATGAGCGCCAACCAGGAAGCCCTGGGTCGCGCCGGCTATCTGTTCCCGGGCGAGAAGTGGGCCGAGCAGAGCCTCGCGGTGCGCGATGTCATGTTCGACTCCGAGGACCCGCGCCTGCGCGCGCTCGTCGACGGCCAGTGGGACAAGATGCTCGACGCGATCCGGCACCACGACGGACCGGCGTCGATCCTGTCGATGGAGTTCCTGAGCTATGCCGACGAGGACCAGGCCCGCCGCGTCGTGGAGTCCCTCGAGGGCCTCGACGTCCACATCGTCCTCACGGTGCGCGACGCCAAGTCCGCGATCCCGGCCCAGTGGCAGACCGGCTGCCGCAACGGCCGCCAGATCACCTATCAGCGGCTGGTGCGCAGCGTCCGGGCCCTGCTCGACGGCCAGGAGCCGGAGTGGGGCGCGGCCAAGTTCTTCCTCCGCACCCAAGGCATCGCCCGGATGCTCGACGTGTGGACCCCCCTCGTCGAGCCCAAGCACGTCCACGTGATCACGGTGCCACCCAAGGGCTCCGACCCCATGCTGCTGTGGCGACGGTTCGCCCAGGTGGTGGGCGTCGACCCGGCGGTGGCGACCAAGCCCCCGCCCGAGAGCAACCCCTCGCTCGGTCACGCCAGCAGCGAGCTGTTGCGGCGGGTCAACATCGAGCTCGGCGAGGTCCACCGCATCGACTACAACCGGGTGGTCAAGGCCGTCCTCGCCCGGCGCATCCTGGCCGAGCGGGCCTCGCTCGAGCAGCCGGTGCGGCTCAACCGGCGTGGCCTCAACCTGGGCGCTCGCTGGAACCAACAGGTCCGCGACGCCATCAAGGGACACGGCGTCAAGCTCGTCGGCTCACTCGACGAGCTGCCCGTGGACCCGCCCGGCGACGACGTGCCTGTCGAGCTGCCCCGACCCACCGACGAGGAGATCGTCGAGGCCGCGACGACGGCGCGCGACGGTCTGCTACGGCTGTGGGGGATCCTCTGCCGGGAGGCCGAGCTGCCGCCGCCGCCCCCGGCGGACGGCGTCCCCACGACCGCGGCGCGGTGGGCCGACGCCGAGGCCCCGGTCGCGGCCGCCGTCAGCGAGGTGACCGCCCTCGCCAGGACCTGCATCGAGATCCAGCGGGAGCACGGCTTCGACGTGCTCTGGTGACCCGCGGGGCCGAGGTCAGCGGCGCGTGCGGGCGACGAGCTCGGCCACGGCCGCCCGGGCACGGGCCTCGTCGAGGTCGAGGTGCTCGAGGATGGTGAAGCGGTCGGGGCGCGTGGCCGGCGCGGCCAGCACGGCAGCGGTGAGCTGGTCCTCGGACAGGCCGATGTCGAGGGGATTGCGACCCAGCTCGTGACGGCCCAGGCAGGCCGCCATCTGGTCGAACGTCGGATCGTCCCCGCGCAGCAGCGTGGCGAGCAGGGCGCCGATGCCGGCGAGCTCACCATGGTTGGAGGTGCCGGGGAACAGCTGGTCGACCGCGTGGACGACCTCGTGGCAGGCGCCGCTGCACGGCCGCGACGTGCCGGCGACCGACATCGCCATGCCCGAGAGCACCAGCGCCTCGGCCAGCGCGATCAGGAAGCTCTCGTCGTCGACGGTCTCCTGCCGGTGGATCACGGCGTCCGCCGCCGTGCGGGCGAAGGCGACGGCTAGGCCGTCCACGGCCTCGCCGCGCTCCCGGTGAGCCAGCATCCAGTCCTCGATCGCCGACAGGTTGCTGACCACGTCGCCCACGCCCGCGGTCACCAGATGCCGCGGCGCCGCGCGGACATAGTCGAGGTCGACCACGACGGCCAGCGGCAGGGCGACGCCATAGGAGCCCTTGCCGTGCGGGTGCTCGAGGGAGGCGACCGGCGAGCAGATGCCGTCGTGGGCGAGGTTGGTGGCCACCGCGACCATCGGCAGCCCGGCGCGGGTCGCGGCATATTTCGCGACGTCGAGGGTCTTGCCGCCGCCGATCGCGACCACGGCGTCATAGCCCCGCTCCCCGAGCGCCTGCTGCAGCTCACCGGCCGACGCGAGGCTGGCGTCCGGGACGGCGAACACCGAGGCCTCGGGCAGCGAGTCGCGGATGCGCGACCAGATCTCCTCCCCCTGCGACGGGCCGACGGCCACCAGGACGCGTCCGAGGCTGGAGATGGTGCGTTCGTGCAGCAGCGCCGCAAGGTTGTCCACCGCCCCGGACCGGATGTCGAGGAACAGCGGGCTCGCCAGCATGCGTGCTAGTACAGGCATGCGATGTCCCGGGCCTTGGCAAGGTCGACGTGGTCGTCGACCTCGACCCACCGGGTGCCCGACGGGATCGGCGCGATATCGATGCGGCCACCGCGGTCGACGAGCTCCTGGTAGCCGTCCTCGTAATAGAGGTTGGGGTCGCGCTCGAAGGTCGCCTGGAGCGCGTCGGCCAGGCGCGGGACGACCGAGCCCTCCACCAAGGTGGCGCCGATGTACTCGCCATAGGCCGTCGCGGGATCCATCAGCTTGGTGATGCGCACCAGCTCGCGATCCGGGCCGACCTGGATCTTCATCTCCTCGTCGGCGAGCTTCTTCTCGGCGTCGATGGCGAGCAGGATGTCGGGACCGCGGGCCTCGAGCAGGGTCTGCTCGATCGAGACGGGGTGGACGGTGTCGCCGTTGACCATGAGCACGCCGTCGGTCATGTGTTCGCAGGCGAGCCAGAACGAGTAGGCGTTGTTCCAGATCTCGGCCTTGTCGTTGTGCACGAGCGTGATGTCGACGCCATAGCGGCGTTCGAACGTCGCGAGGCGGCTCTCGACCGCGTCGGCGGCATAGCCGACGACGATCACGACGTCGCGCAGCTCGACCTCGGCCAGGTTGCGCAGAGCGATGTCGAGGATGGTGGTGTCCCCGGCCACGGGGACCAGTGCCTTGGGAAGGGTGTCGGTGTAGGGGCGCAGCCGACGCCCGGCTCCGGCGGCCAGGACCATGCCGATCATGGTGAGCGGAGGCTCCCTTCCTGATGACTTCCTCGGGGGTGTCGACCCGCAGGCTACCCTCGCCGGCGCTGCTCGGAGGCGACCGGCCCGCGGTATAGGCTTCGCGCGATGCTCCTCCAGCTCAGCGACAGCGAGATCCTGCTGCCCCTCGACCTCGCCGCGGACCAGACCTATGACGTCCTCCTCAACGGGCAGCACGTGTGGTCGCTGCAGCCGTCACGCGACACGGTGCGGTCGCGGGGACACCTCACCGCGCGCTGGCCCAAGAACCTGCGCCGCTACCTCGTGGGCCGCGCCGAGGTGACCGTGCGTGACCACACCTCCGGCACGGTCGTCGGCACCGTCACCCACGTCTTCGGCGATGCGCCCGACCAGATGGTCAGCGTCACCGACAAGGACGGCCACGCGCTGATCCTGGACAAGTACGGCAAGCTGACCCGGCCGCTGTCGGCCGAGGCGGACGACACCCTCCAGCAGCTGATGGACCACGTCGAGCGCCTGCTCGAGGTGCTGGCCCAGGACTGCGGCGTTCCGGCGTTCCTGGCCTACGGCACGCTGCTGGGGGCCGTGCGCAACGGCAAGCTGATCGGGCACGACAACGACGTGGACCTCGGCTATGTCAGCGACTGCGACCACCCGGTCGACGTCATCCGTCAGTCCTTCCGCATCGAGCGGACGCTCGCCGCGCAGGGCTGGACCGTGCGCCGCGGCTCGGGGACGCGCCTGAACGTCCGGATCCGCCTGCGCGACGGCACCATGCGCTTCATCGACGTCTTCACCTCCCACTGGGTCGAAGGCGTCTACTACATGCCGCAGGACACCGGGTTCCGGCTCCCCCGCGAGGCGATCCTGCCGTTGACGACGGTCGAGCTGCTCGGCCGGGCGCTCCCAGCGCCTGCCGACTATGAGCGTCTGCTCGCCGAGACCTACGGCCCTGGCTGGCGGGTGCCCGACCCGTCGTTTCGCTATGAGACGCCGCGCTGGCTGTCACGACGCATCGCGGGGTGGTTCGGCGGGCTCCGGGCCGGCCGCAAGCAGTGGGACGTCTTCTATGGTGCCCACCGCGACCTGCCGCGCCGGGCAACCACGTTCGCCGGCTGGGTGGACCGCAAGTTCCCCGCCGACCACCTGCTGGTCGACCTCGGCTCCGGCAACGCGCGCGATGCCATCTTCTTCGCCCAGCGTGGCCGGCCGGTGGTCGCCGTGGACTACAGCATGGGCATCGTGACGCGCTCCGCGGCGCGACCTAAGGTCCGGGCGCTGCCGATCACCCTCGAGTCGGTGAACCTCAACGACACGCGAGAGGTGCTGGCCCTGGGGATGCGGCTCGCCGAGCGCGACGCTCCCGTCGACCTCTATGGCCGCTTCCTCCTCCACTCCCTGGAGAGCAAGGGGCGCGACAACGTGATCCGCCTGGCGTCGATGGCCATGCGCAGGGGCGGTCGGCTGCTGCTGGAGTTCCGCACGCTCGAGGACGCCGAGCTGCCGCACCACTACCCCCAGAGCCAGCGCCACTTCCTCGATCCCGACGAGGTCGTCGCGGCGATCAAGGCACGGGGAGGCCGGATCCGCCACCTGTCCGCCGGCAGGGGACTGGCTCCGTTCCGCGACGAGGATCCTCACGTCTGCCGCATCGTCGCGACGTGGACCGGGCGGCGCGGCGCGGCGTAGTAGCCTGGCGCCGACTCAATCGACCGCGAGACGACCTGGGGGTTGTGGCCAGATGAACGACCGGAAGCTGGGCGAGCGCGACCTGTTCCGCCTGGCTCAGAAGGTCCGCCCCGGCTCGACGCGGGTGCAGGTCGAGGAGCTGCGGCTGCGCATCGCCGAGCTCGAGACCGAGCTCCAGGAGGCCCGCCGTCTCAACGTCCGCGTGGCCGAGCTGCTCGACATCGTCGAGGAGCTGCTGGTGCCCTTGGCCCAGCGTGACGAGGCGAAGGTCAAGGCCTACCTCGACAGTCACGCGTCGGCCCTGTGACCCGGCCGCAGCGTTGAGGAGCTGACCGCGGATGGCACGTCGGGTCTTCCTTCACATCGGCCTCCCGAAGACCGGGACGACGTTCCTCCAGACGACCATGTGGGAGAACCGTCCGGGACTGGCGAACCAGGGCTTCCTCTATCCCGGGCGCAACCGGATGGAGCACTACCGCGCGTCCCAGGAGGTCCGCGGCGCATCCGACAAGGCGATGGGCAAGCACGCCGGCACCTGGGCACGGCTGGTGCGCGACCTGGCCGCCTGGGACGGCAACGGGCTGGTCTCCCACGAGTTCTTCAGCATGGCGACGCCGACCCAGGCCCGGGCCGCCGTCGAGGCCCTGGCACCCGCCGAGGTCCAGGTCGTGGTCACCGTCCGCTCCTATGTCCTCCAGTTCCCTGCCGTGTGGCAGGAAGCGCTCAAGATGAACTCGTCGCTCGGCTTCGACGACTTCATGGAGGAGGCCTTCGCCGGCCGCCTCAAGGGTGCCTGGGGCTGGGCCAGCCAGGACATCCCGGCCGTCCTCGACCGCTGGTCCGCCGCGGTGCCTCCCGAGCGACTGACCGTGGTGACCGTGCCGCCCCCCGGAGCGCCGCGCGGGCTGCTCTGGGAGCGGTGGTGCGAGGCCATCGGCATCGACGACCGGGAGTTCGACCTCGACGTCAGCTATGCCAACGAGTCGATCGGAGCCGCCCAGGCGGCGCTGCTACTGCGAGTCAAGCCGTTGCTGTCGGGCCCGCTCACCTCGGGCAATGTGCGCCACCGCTGGGTGCGTCAATACTTCGGCCACGAGGTGCTGGTGCCCCAGCGCGGCGACCGGTTCACGCCCCGCCCCGAGCACGCGGCGCGGCTCGCGGAGCGCAGCGCCGACGCGGTGGCGGCCATCCGCGCCGGCGGCTATGCCGTTGTCGGTGACCTCGACGATCTGGTGTCGCCGGTCGTGCGCGACGGCGGCGCCTATCCCGACGACGTGACCGACGCAGAGGTGGTCGAGGTCGCCGCCCGCGCTATCGAGCAGATGATCCGCGACGTCAAGGCGCTCACCGAGGAGCGCGACGCGCTGCTGCGTCAGGCCGAGAACAGGTCGCCGACCGGGCTCGCCCGGCGCGCGCTGCGCCGGGCTCGTCGCGAGGACGGCTGACCCGGCTGGCCGGACCGCCGATCAGGAGTCGGCCGGCAGGCAGACGTTCACGTGGTGGGAGAAGCAGGCTCGGTTGGAGAGCGTGTAGTCCATCACCAGCGGCCGGTGGTCGGAGCGGAAGCCCTCGAGGATGTTCTGGGCCGACGGTGTCACCCACCGACGTGGCTGGTAGTAGCCATAGTCGATCAGCCGCTTGTCGAAACCGTTGGGCAGCACATGCGTGCCGTGCTCGGGCATCCCGAAGGTCGCATAGGTCGTCGTCATCCCGACCGCGGTGAGGTTGGCATAGGGGAAGACGTCCGGCGCCAGCACGCTGTCGGTCCGGTAGTTGACGTTGAGATCGCCGACGACATAGATGGCGCCACCGGTGGTGCTCTGGATCTGGGTGATCAGTGCCTGGAGACCCGCCATGTGCTGGCGATAGAGCTTGACCCGCTTGGGCAGCCGGGTGTTGGGACTGCCGTCACCGCGCTGCACCGTGGGCACCGCGTGGTTGTTGAGCACATAGACCTGACGGTTGGTGGCGATCGTCTTGAGCCGGACCCAGGTGATCCACTTCGCACGCAGCGTCGACGGGCCGGCACCGCGCGGTCCGACATAGGTGTCCTTGCTGACCTGGACCATGCCGGAGTCGAGGAGCGTGAACTTGTCGGACCGGTAGAGGATCGGCTGACCGCCCGGCACCGCCTCCACAGGCATGTAGCCGTCATAGAGGCAGGTCTCGCAGTCGAGGAAGTCGGCCCGCACCGCCGCCCGCTTCTGGCCGCTCGAGAACTCCTGGAGGGCGATGACGTCGACGCCGTCGTCGATGAGGCCCTGCACGTCACGGACGCTGCCCTTGACCTTGACCATGGAACCGGCGTTGTAGGAGGCGATCCGGATGGTCTCGGAGGCGGGGTCGGCCTGGCGCGTCGCGGCGTACGACGTCGCGCCGGGGACCAGCCCGGACGCGAGCGCGAGGGCACCGATGACAGCGGACAGCACGAGCCCCCGAGCTGGGCGACGAGCGGTGGGAGTCATGGGGCCAACCTTTCCGAACCTTGGCGTGTCGGCGCGGCAAAACGGCAGAACTTGCGCGACAATGCTCGTTTAACGCCCGTGACTCTAGCCTCACTGGTGCGCTGCTGTCACACGCTTCACAGAAGAGCCCATTCTGACCAGCCGTCCCAGGTGTCGCGGCGCGACCGGGTCAGCGGCGGGCGCGGAGCCGGCGAAAGAGCCCCAGCAGCCGCTGGAGCAAGGGCCGGCTCCGGGCACTCTGCACGAGGGCGAACCTGACCGGATGGTCGGTGGCCTGGGCGATGAGGTCCTGGGCCTTGCGACGGTTGTTGATCACGACGAGCAGGTCGGCGATGGCGGCGACGCTGTGCGGCAGCAGCGCCTCGGCGTCGGGCACGTGATAGCCGGTCGCGGCGAGGCGGCCGTCGGGCGCGGGCGGGGTCAGCTCGGCCAGGTCGCCGACGACGTGGATCCCCAGCGCCGCGATCCGGTCGGCCACGGCCTGCGACTGCTCCGCCGCGAAGACGGCGTCGCCGGGGGCCAGCGCGAGGCGAGTGCCGGGATAGGTCTCGAGGATGCGGTGGGCAAGGACGTTCTTGACCACCAGGGGATAGGGGCCGGGCAGTGGGAGCCGGTCGCCGAGCGTCGCGTTGACCTGGCGCAGGAGCTCGGCCTGCTCCAGGCCGAGCGAGGTGTTGGAGCGGGGCAGGTCGGTGTCGAAGGCCGCCGGGTCGAGGCCGAGCAGGGTGGCGAACCGCCGCCAGAGCCCGTCGGGCGGCGTCCCGGCCGGTGGGACCGTGATCACGTGGACCTGCTTCGGTGGCAGGGTGGCGCCCCAGCGCTCGAGCACCCCGGCGAAGTCCTGTACCTGCCAGAACCAGCTCGTCCGCGCCGCGTCGCCACGCGCGTCGGCGACGAACTGCTCGAGCGTCCTGGTCGAGCGGTGTTTGACGTGCTCCTGCCACTCGGCGGTCAGCTGTCGCACCAGGTCGCGCGCCGTCAGCACGACGTGAACCTCGGCCCCACCCTGCACGAGATCGGCGATCCCCCGGGCGGCCTGGTCGGCGGTGGCGGCCGCGAACAGCTCGTGGGAGATGAGGGTGGTGCCACGGTGACCGCTGGCCTCGGCGGCGAGCGTGGCCCACATGCCGACCGCGCGGGGCGGATGGACCGGCCGCTCGGACAGGCCCCGGAGGTCGAGGGTGGCGAGATAGTGGTCGTCGAAGCGCTCCCCCGGCAGCAGCAGCCCCTGCTCCGACGCGCGTTCGCGTTGGGACCAGAGCACGTTCTGGAGGAAGGTGGTGCCGGTCTTGGGGCTCCCGACGTGCAGGAACACACGGGACCGACCCGCTCCGTTGCTCATGGCCGTCACCCTAGTGAACGGCGCAGGCGGCCGAGCACGCGCCTGCTGAGAGGTGCCGCGTCGTCGACGGGGTCGGTCGCGGGCTCCTTGGCACGCCGTTCGGCCCGGTCGACGAGGAGGTCGGCGATCGCCTGGGCGGCTGCGTCGAGCTCATCGCGCTTGGCCACCCGGTCGGGCGGCACCACCCCGGGCACCCCGGGCACGGGGATCAGCTCGGCGAGGTCGCCATAGACCTGGTAGCCCCGCTCGACGACGTCCTTGTTGACGGCCTCGGCCACTCCCCTCAGGGCCTCGACGAGAGCCGCGGGGGTGGCCGGCTTGGGTGCCTGCTGACCGGCGAGCACCTGCTGGGCGAAGTAGGACTTGACCACCCGGCCGTAGCGCGGTTGCCGGATGCGGTGGTCGAGGGCCTGGTTGACCCGGCGCAACAACGCGACCTGGGCGGGCCCGAGGGTCTGGTTGGTCACGCCCGTCGAGGGGTCGAGCAGGGCCGCGTCGAAGCCGATCGCCTGACCGAACCGGTGCCACAGCAGGTCGGGAGCGGCTCCGCTCTGCGGTGCCACCACGATGTGGACCCGGTCGCTGGGAAGACCGGCGGCCCAGCGGTCGGTGATGCCGGTGATGTGCTGGTAGCGCCAGAACAGTGACGTCAGCTCACCACCCTCGATCTGCTTGACGACGCCTCGCTGGAACTTGCGGAACGAGATGGCCGACCCGTTCTTGACGCGTTCTTGCCACTCGGAGGTGATCTGGCGCGCCAGATCACGCACGGTGAGCACGAGGTGGGTCTCCACCCCCTCCAACCCGGCATAGGCCCGCGCGATCTGGTCGGGCGTCCCGGCGCTCAGCAGCTCGTGGCTCATCACCGTCACGCCCGGGAAGGCCCGGGCGTCTTGGCACAGCCGGTCCCACGTGCCGGCGATGGCCTCCGGGTCATAGCCCCAGCTCGTGGCCGCGTCGCGGATCTCGATGGCGGCCACGAACATGTCCCGTGCGCGGTCCCCCGGACATCCCACACCGATCGCGCGGAGCTCGTCGCGGTTCTTCCAGAGCGCCCGCTGCAGGAACGTCGTCCCGCTCTTGGGTGCCCCGACGTGGAGCGCGACGCGGTGCGGAGCCGGGTGCCGCGGGTCGGTCACGGGGTGGTGGGGGGCGGCGGCGGGTAGAGGCTGTAGGGCAGCCGGCGCGAGTGGTTGCGGATCTTGACCCAGTCGGCGAGGTACTTGTTGTAGGCCGAGCGCAGGTTGATGTTGAGGCTGTTCTCGTCACCCTTGTTCAGCGAGCCGGAGACCCAGTTCTGGGTCCCGGTCCACACCTGCCACGACGAGCGGTCCTTGCCGACCGTGCCCTTGACCAGGATGAACTTCGCGTGGGTGCGGACGTTGACCTCGCCGTTGTCGTCGAAGTCCCACCGGCTGTCATAGAGGTTGATCCGATGGTTGCCGGCCGCGGCGCGCAGCCGGGCCGCGATGGCGCGCGACGGCGCCCCGTAGACGATGTTGACGCTGCACCCCTGGCCCGCGAGCGCCAGCAGCTTGTCGGCGATGTAGTCCCCGCGGACGCCCTTCCAGTAGAACATCGACACGTTGATCTGGGTGCGACCGATGGCGCTGGTGCACTTGACCTTGTTGAGGTCCTGCAGCGTCGGGTCGTTCTTCTTCGACGCCTTGCGCATCGGGAACCAGCGGCTGGTGTAGGGGCCGTCGACGACCTCCACCTTGTTGACGGGCGCCTTGATGTCGTCGGTCATGTCGAGATGGATGGCCTTGTAGGCCTGCACGCTCTTGGGCCGGCTCTTCATGACGAACAGGTCGTTCCAGCCGAGGAGCGCGCCACCACGGTTGAGGTTCGACGAGCTGACCATGACGACGTTCTTGGCCGTGCCGGTGTGGGAGAAGACATAGAACTTGGAGTGCATGTTGCCGCCGGGGCCGCGGCAGCTTCCGTCGCACCGCTTGACGTAGCTGCCGTCCTTGCCCCAGGTGACCTGGCTGCTGTTGGGACGCAGCACGCTGGCCCGGGCCTGCTTGAAGCTCATGGTCGCCTTCTGGGTGATCACCCGGCCGACCTTGTCGCGCACGATGTTGCCGCTGGCGTCCTTCTTGGGCAGCGGTCGCCCGCACTTGCCCGTCCGGGGCTTGGTGTCGGGCTTGCCGTCGCCGTTGCGGTCCTTGACGTTGTCGCCGTTGAGCGCCTTGACGAGTCGGCGCTCACTGTTGTTGATGATGTCCTCGTCGAGGATCACGCGGACGGAGACGCCGCGCTTGCACGCCCCGATCAGCGCGTCGACCGAGGACCTCCGGTCGAACAGGTAGGAGGTGACAAGCACGAAGGGCTTGGGATCCTGCTTGGTAGGGCTGACGTGGCGGATCGCCGCCTCGATCGTGCGCACGATCTTGTAGCGCTCCGCGTCGGTGCCCCACGGACGTGGCGTGTTGAACGTCGCTCCTGCGGGTGGTTCGTACTTCGCGACCGCGGGGGTGGCCCCGGCGACCAGTGCGAACGACAGGATGAGACCGGTCAGTAGCGTCAGACGGCGCACCAAACCCCCGAACCTCGATAGCGGACAACTCCGGATCTGCGGGCTCAGGATAACCACAGGACCTGTGTTCCCCGAAGACCCCGAAGCCGACACGTGCAACGGGTATGCTGAGGCGACGTCACGGTCGGACAGCCCGGACACGCCGTCCGGCTGCCCGGACACGTCCTCCAACAACGACTCGGGGAAAGGTGTCGATCGCGTGGGCAAGCACACCGGGCGGCGGGTCGACCCCGATGCGCGCCAGGGCAAGCTGCCGTTCGTCTACGCGCTCTCGCCTCGCCTCCTCGTGGCCGCCGTCACCCTGACCGCCCTGGTCGGGGGTGGGCTCGCGATCACCCAGCACGCGATCGACAACGCGCGCGCGGTCACCGACCTCTCCGGCGCGGTCGAGCCCGGCTCCGACGACGTCGACCAGACGCAGTGGGAGAACGCCAAGGGCGTGCCCATGGCCGAGGAGGTCAAGCTCGCCGGTCCTGACAAGGTCAAGCTGCGCCACCGCCCCAAGCCGCTGGACACCCCCGCCCTGCGGGAGCGGGTCGAGACGCTCGGCCAGAAGCTCGCCAACACCGGCGAGACGGCCGGGCCGACCGAGTTCCGGATCGCCACCCTCAATGTGCTCGGCGCCTCCCACAGCGACGGTGGCAACGCCGCGAAGTACGCCAACGGCGCCACCCGCACCCGGGCGGCGGCGGCCAAGATCAAGGCCCTCGGCATCTCGGTCATCGGACTGCAGGAATATGAGCCCGAGAACCACAGCGCGTTCGTCGGCGCGACCGGCTGGGGCGTGTTCCCGGGCATGACCATGGGCATCAAGGGTGTGCGCAACTCCATCGCCTGGAACCCCTCGGTGTGGCAGCTCGTCGAGTCCCACACCAGCACCTTCCCCTACTTCCGGGGCCAGCCCGTCCCGCTCCCCTATGTGCTGCTCGAGCACCAGGTCACCGGCCAGCGCATCTGGGTGATGTCGGTGCACAACCCCGTCAGCAACAAGCAGCGGGGCCAGAACCAGCACTGGCGTGACGTGGCGACGGCCAAGGAAGCCTCCTTGATGCGCAGCCTGCACGCCCAGACCGGCTATCCGGTCTTCCTCACCGGCGACTTCAACGAGCGCGAGGAGGCGCTCCACGGCGTCACCCGTGGCGGCGGTGTCGTGGCCGCAGGCGTCAGCGGGATCGACTGGATCTTCGGCACGTCCGACGTGTCCTTCTCCGGCTATGTCCGCGACGACAGCACCCGGGGTCGGATCTCAGACCACCCGCTGGTCTACGCGACCGCCACGCTCGACTGACCGGTCGGCCGGTCGTCAGTCGTCGACGCCGCCGCTCGTGAGCGGCTGGCCGTCCACGAAGTGAGGCCGCAGCTTGTTGTCGAACATGGACAGCGCCGAGCCGATCGCCATGTGCATGTCGAGATACTTGTAGGTGCCGAGCCGGCCCCCGAACAGGGTCATCGGCTCCGCCTTGGCAAGGTCGCGGTACTTCAACAGCGTGGCCCGGTCCTCGGCGGTGTTGACGGGGTAGTAGGGCTCGTCACCTTCCTGCGCGAAGCGCGAGAACTCGTGGACGATGACCGTCTTGCCCGGCAGGTGGGTCTTGACCCGCTCGGGATGGAAGTGCTTGAACTCGATGATCCGGGTGAACGGGACGTCCTGGTCGTTGTAGTTGACCACCCCGGTGCCCTGGAAGTCGTCGACGTCCTCGACCGACTTCTCGAGGTCGACCGTGCGCCATGAGAGGCGGCCCTCACAGTTGCCGAAGTACTCGTCGACCGGCCCGGTGTAGACGACGGGGACCTTGCCCTTGAACTGGTCGGCCACGTCGAAGAAGTCCGTGTCCAGGCGCACCTCGATGTTGGCGTGATCGGCCATCCTGGTCAGCCACGCGGTGTAGCCGTCGACCGGGAGACCCTCATGGGTGTCGTTGAACCACCGGTTGTCGAAGGTGTAGCGGACCGGCAGCCGGGTGA
>JAGQUE010000098.1:19131-31150 GCA_020438665.1 Nocardioidaceae bacterium
CGGTGTAGCCCTTGATGAAGGCCTCATAGAGCGGTCGCCCGATCAGCGAGATCGCCTTCTCCTCGAGGTTGGTGGCGTCCTCGGTGGCGATCTCGCTCGCCTGGTCGGCGATGAGGGCGCGGGCCTCGTCCGGGGTGTGGCTACGACCGAAGAACTGGTTGATCAGGCCGAGGTTCATGGGTAGGGAGTAGACCTGCCCCTGGTATTTCCCGAAGACCCGGTGCTTGTAGTCGGTGAACGACGTGAAGCGGTTGACGTAGTCCCAGACCCGCTCGTTGGAGGTGTGGAAGAGGTGGGCGCCGTACTTGTGGACCTCGACGCCGGTCTCGGGGTCCTTCTCCGAGTAGGCGTTGCCGCCGAGGTGGGAGCGCCGCTCGAGCACGAGCACCTTGAGGTCGAGCTCGCTGGCGCAGCGCTCGGCGATGGTGAGACCGAAGAACCCGGAGCCGACGACGACGAGGTCGGGCAGGTCGGTGGCGTCAGCAGACAAGGAGGCACTCCTGGGGTCGTGGGGCGGCGGCCAAGTCTAGCGAGGCGAGATGCCGTCCCCGGCATCGCGAGGGAAGCGGCGTGCGTCACGCAGGGCCGTCACCACGTTGCGGGCCTCGGCCCGCCCGCCGCGCAGCGGGCTCAGGAGGAGGACGGCCGCGGTGATGAGCCAGGGTTTGGCCCGCACGAGCGCGTTGGCGCCGTAGCGCCGGTGCACGACGAACAGGTTGCGGTACATGTAGTAGCCCTTCCAGCTGTCCAGCGCGTGCTGCTGGTCGAAGTCCAGCTGGCGCACGAGGACGGCGTCGCGCACGGCCTTGATCGGGAAGCCGGCGCGTCGGGCCCGGAGGGCGAAGTCGACGTCGTCATAGAAGATGAAGTAGCGCTCGTCGGGGAGCCCGACAGCGTCGACGACCCGGCGCTGGAGGAGGAACCCCTCGAACGCGACCACGTCGAGGTCGACAAGCTCGGGCATCGCCGCCCGGCTGGCATAGCGCGTCTCGACGGAGTCGCGCTTGGGCCGGATCGCCAGCGGGCTGGTCAGGTCGAAATGGACCGCCGACTTCTCCACGAGGCGTCCCTGTCGGTCCTCGCGGACGACCATCAGACACGGCTCGTCGTGGCGCAGCAGGACCTCGAGGCAGTCCGCGGCAGGGACGACGTCGTCGTCGAGCAACCACATGCGGTCGGCGCCGTGCTCGTGGGCCAGGCGCAGCCCACGGTGGAAGCCACCGGCTCCGCCGGTGTTGGTCTCCTCGCGCCGCACCTCCAGCGGGAGATCGGTGCGGGCAGCCAGCACGTCGGCGGTGTGGTCGGTGCTCGCGTTGTCGACCACCACGACCAGGTCGAGCGGCCGGGTCTGCGCCGCCAGGCCGTCCAGCATGAGACCCAGCAGGTCGGCGCGGTTGTAGGTCACGACGACGGCGACGACCCGCTCGGGGTTCGGCGCGCTCATGACAGGAACCTCTGGTGTCCGGTGAAGTCGCCGCGGAGCCCGTCGCGCATCGCGCCGGCGGACAGCCGCAGCCGCGACAGGCTGGGCCGCGTGAAGGTATAGAACCAGGCCGTCTTGGCGACGAACGCCGCCGCGTGGGGCCAGCCCTTGTAGCGACGCAGGTTGAGCAGGTTGTTGCGGGCCATGCAGTAGTGCTTGAGGTCGCTCGGGCTGTGGTTGTAGGTGGTCCGGCCGAACGCCATGGGGGTGCCGAGGTCGCCGACCGACGGATGACGGACGACCGCGCCGACCACGGTCGCGATCCGGGCGCCGGCCTCCTCGGCGCGCAGCCGGTACTCGTGGTCGTCTCCCCAGATGAAGAACTCCTCGCGGACCAGGCCGATCCGCTCGACCAGCGCGCGGGTGACGAGCACCCCGTTGAACGGGATCACCACGTCGCGGATCAGGCCGTCGGGAGCGGCGCGTCGGACGTCGTCCATGGCATGGACGACACGGGTCCCCCCCGGCAGCCGGATGGGGAAGACGAGGCGCTCCGGGTCGGTCTCGTCGACGACCACCGGACCCCAGAAGTCCAGCTCGCCCCGGTGGGCCAGCAGCCGCGTCAGGCAGTCGGTCTCGGGAAGCCCGTCGTCGTCCATGAGCCAGACGAGGTCGGCACGCCGTTCGAGCGCCCAGGCCATGCCGGCGTGGAACCCGCCGGCGCCGCCGGTGTTGTGGTCGAGGGTCCGACCCAGCACCGGTGGGTTCGCCTGCGGGCGGGAGGCCAGCCAGGCGCCGGTGCCGTCGGTCGACGCGTTGTCCACGACGAGGATCTCTGCGACCTCGGGGACCTCGCCCAGCCTCGCCAGGAGCCGCCCCAGCAGGGCAGCTCGGTTGAAGGTGACGACCACCGCGACGATCCGTGGGTCGGCCTGGTCGGTCACGACCGTCAGCCTACGGCGTCAGCAGGTGGCGCCGAGGTCCTGGGACTGGTTGGCGGCATAGCCGTCGCCGAGCGACCCGACCGAGCCGCCGGTGACCACCTGGCCCGACTTCTTCTTCTTGTGTTTGGCCGCCTTGGCGGTGTCGGGATGCTCCGACCGGTCGATCGCGTCGCTGATCGCGGTCCGGATGACGCTCATGTCCGGGTGGGCCGTGTTGATCATCGGCGGGACCAGGGACACGGTGGCGATCGGCTGGCTCTTCGCCTTCATCGCCAGGGAGATGAAGTTGTCGACCTCGCTGCGCGGCAGGTCGGTCGAGATCAGCTCGGTGCTCGCCTTGGCGATCTTCTCGAAGTTGGCGACCGCGGTCTGCGGGCTGATCTGATGGAGCATCGCGTTCATGACGCACTTCTGTCGCGCCATGCGCGAGTAGTCGTCGGACCCCTCGCGGGAGCGGGCGAACCACAGCGTCTCGAACCCGTTGAGCTTCTGGACGCCCGGCTTGATGTAGCCCGTCACGTCGCTCCCGAGGCCACCCACCGGGATCGGCTGCCGCACGTTGAGGGTGACGCCACCGACGGCATTGACGAGGTCCTTGAAGCCCTCGAGGTTGACCATCGCCCAGTAGTTGATCTTGAGCCCCGTGATGCCCTCGATGGCCATGATCGTGGCGTCGACGCCCGGGTTCTTGGAGTGCTTGAACAGCTCGGTGTGGTCCCCGGCCCACGTGCTGACGCCGTTGAGGTAGCAGCCGTCGCAGTCGAAGCCGTGGGGGAACTGCTCGTCCATCACCGAGCCGTCGGCGAACGGGAAGTTCTCCATGTTGCGCGGCAGGCCGATGAGCACGGTCTTGCCGGTCTCGGCGTCGATGCTCGCCACGGTCATCGAGTCGGGTCGCAGCCCCCAGCGGCCGGCGCCGGAGTCGCCGCCGAGCAGCAGGACGTTGAACCTGCCGTCGTGGGAGCCGGTCACGTCACCGTTGCCGAACATGGTGATCATGAGGTCGCGCTGGACCCCGACCAGGTGAGCGCCGAACAGGAGCGCGCCGGCGACGCTGAAGGCCAGCAGTCCGTTGAGGCCGACGACCGTCAGCCGCTGCTTCTGTTGCAGGCTCAGCGGCTGGCCGAGCCGCCACGCGTCGGCGAACAGGGCGGCCCATCCCACGGCCAGCACCACCAGGACGAGCCGCAGCCCCGCCAGCAGCGTGGTGTTGGCGCCCAGGCTGAAGGCCAGCCCGGGGTGGACGAGGACCGCGACGAAGGTCGCCAGTCCCAGGGCGAGCAGCACGAACCAGATCCGCAGCGCGAGGCGCCCGATCCGCTTGTCGCCGGCGACCAGCTGGGCGGAGCCGGGAAGCACCAGGGTCATGAGCATGAGCGCGACGGCGCGACGGAAACGCACTCGCGCGGCGCGGTCGGCACTGGAGGCGCGCGGCCCGGTGGTGGGCCGCGGGCCGGGCAGCGACTCGGGGGAAGGACGAGTCGACATCGACTCCCTCTCTTGCTGGGGAAGTGGCAAGGGTGGTGTCATCCAGTATCACCAGTCCCACCGGTCACAGGTGGGCGCGACGCGCCGACAGCGCGTCGTGACGGGTTGTTCGCTACCGTCGTGGGCATGGCGGACGGTCCCCATCCCGGCACGGGCCCCCAGCGGGGCACCCCGGAGTACGACTGGCTCTATGGCCCCGACCCCGCGGCACCGGCCGCCGACGGGGCGGCCGACGAGACCCGTCCGATGGCGGGCGCCGGCTCGGCCAACCCCGACGCGACGCGCGTGATGCCAGCGATGCCACACCAGACCAGCGCCCCGGACGCCGGACCGGGCGGCACCGCCCCGCGCCGTACGACGGCCCGACCGCCGGTCCAGCCGACCCCGCCGCCGCTGGCCCCCTCCCCCGACGCACCCCGCCGTAAGCGACGCTTCGGGCCGTGGTTCTGGCTGCGCCTGGTGGTGGTGCTCTGGCTGGTGTTCCTCCTGGCCGTCCCGCTCTGGGCGTGGTCGCGCATCGACAAGGTCAACGCCTTCCCAGGATCCGGCCGCCCCGACGACCAGCCCGGCACGACCTATCTGATCGTCGGCAGCGACTCCCGCGCGGGACTCTCCGCCGAGGAACGCAAGAAGCTCGGCACCGGCAACGCCTCCGGGCAGCGCACCGACACCATCATGCTGCTCCACGTGGGTGAGGGGCCCAACCTCCTGCTGTCGATCCCCCGTGACTCCTATGTCGACATCCCGGGCCACGGCAGCAACAAGATCAACGCCGCCTTCGCCTTCGGTGGGCCCAAGCTGCTCGTCAAGACCATCGAGGCCGACACGGGGATCCGCATCGACCACTACGTCGAGATCGGCTTCGGTGGCTTCGTCAACGCCGTCGACGCGGTCAACGGCGTGGAGATCTGTCCCACCGAGGCCATGAAGGACCCGCTGGCCAACCTCGACATCCCGAAGGGCTGCCAGCAGGCCGACGGCATCACCGCCCTCGGCTATGCCCGGTCGCGTCACGTCTATGCCGACAGCGACTTCACGCGGGTGGTCCACCAGCGCGAGGTCGTGTCCGCGGTGGGGCACAAGGCCGTCTCGCCCTGGTCGGTCCTCAACCCGGTCCGCTACTGGAACCTGTGGATGGCCTCCGACGGACTGCGGATCAGCGAGGGCACCGGTCCGATCGCCCTCGGCCGGATGGCGTGGGCGATGACCCACGTCTCCGGCAAGGGCGGGATGAGCTGCACGGTCCCGGTGCTCGACGGCTACATCCACTGGGACCCCGAACGGTCCCAGGCGCTGTTCGCCAAGATCATCGCCGACGACACCGCGCGCGTCGGCAAGTCGCTGTGCACCCCCAAGGGGCTCCCCTAGCCCGACGACGGCCCCGGCGGTGGCGTCGGGTCCAAGAAGACGTGCCTGATCTCGGGGAACCGCTCTCGGATGTGGGTCTCCACCGTGTCGGCGATGACCTCGATCTCGTCTCCGGTCGGGTCGTGACCGACGTCCACGCGGGCCGCGACCAGCACCTCGTCCGGGCCCAGCCGCAGGGACAGGAGCTCGACGACCCCGTCGACCCCCTCGGTGGACTCGATCTCGTGGGCGACCTCGCGCCGCATGCCCGTCTCCAGGCCGAGCCCGATCAGGTGGTCCCGGTTCTGGCGCCCCAGGTCGACGGCCACCACGACGAGCAGCAGCGCGATCGCCAGGGATGCCAGGCCGTCATACCAGGAGTCTCCCGTCAGCTGCTCCAGCAGCAGCCCACCCGCGGCCAGCACGATCCCGAGCACCGCGGCCGAGTCCTCCATCAGCACGGCGCGGAGGGCGGGATCCGCCCCCCGCACAGCCGCCCGCCAACCGATCCCCTCAGCCCTCATCACTCCGCGCACCTGCCAGACCGCCCGCACCAGTGAGGCGCCCTCGAAGAGGAAGGCCAGTCCCAGCACGACGTAGGACCACCCTTGCGGGCCGGCCTCCCGCCCCGAGACCAGCACCGAGATCCCCTGGTAGGCGGCGAACCCGGCACCCAGCACGAAGATCCCGACGGCGGCCAGCAACGACCAGAAGTAACGCTCCAGCCCATAGCCGAACGGGTGGCGGGCGTCGGGCCCCTTCCGGCTGCGACGGACCGCTGTCAACAAGAAGACCTGGTTGAGGGTGTCGCCCACGGAATGCGCCCCCTCGGCCAGCATCGCGGCGGAGCCGGCGATGCCGCCGACGACCAGCTTGGCCGCGGCGATGATGAGGTTGACCGTGCCGGCGACGACGACGGTCAGGAGGGACTCATCACCGTCGTCATGTCGGGTCTGGTCGGTCGTGGCCACACTCCGCGGTACCCCACCGAGCCCCTGGCCCATCCTGGCGGTGCCCACCAGGGCTCGTTTGCGTCCAGGCTGCCCGGGGCACCTCGTGTTGGTGTACGACTTCCGGCCGCACGCCCTGCGCGACTACGCCCTGCTGGCAGACGGTGAGCGAGGGGTGGTGGTGGGCCCGCGCGGCGAGTTCGCGTTCCTCTGCTTCCCCGGTTGGGCCGACCCGGCCCTGTTCTCGGCGCTGCTCGGCGGCCGCGGCGGCTATGCGGTGTCGCCGGCGGGTGAGGACTACGTGTGGGGCGGCTACTACGAGGACGGCTCGCTCATCTGGCGCAGCCGATGGATCACCAACCAGGCGATCCTCGAGTCGCGCGAGGCGCTGGCGATGCCGGGGGAAGCCGACCGGGCCGTCGTGCTCCGACGAGTCATGGCCCAGTCGGGCGATGCCGAGGTGCGCGTCGTCCTGGAGCCCGTCGGCGACTTCGGGCGGTCGCCGATGCGGGACCTGCGTCGCGACGACCAGGGCCGATGGACGGCACGCTGCGGCGAGGTCTGGCTACGCTGGTCGGGCGGGGACGCCGCCATGGTCGACGAGGGAGCGGGACTGGAGCTCCACCTCCGGCTCGACGAGGGGCAGCACCACGACCTCGTGCTCGAGCTGGGTCGCGCGCCCGTCGAGGGTGAGGTCCCCGACGCCGAGGCACTGTGGGCCGCCACCGAGCGGGCGTGGGCCGGCAAGGTCCCCGATCGCCTCACCACCTGGGCCGAGCGCGACGTACGCCATGCCTATGCGGTCCTGCACGGACTCACTAGCGCGTCCGGCGGGATGGTCGCCGCCGCCACGACCTCCCTTCCCGAGCGGGCCCGGGCGGGCCGCAACTACGACTACCGCTACGCCTGGATCCGCGACCAGGCGATCACGGGGCAGGCGGTCGCCCGGCACGGCTCGACCGACCTGCTGGACGCTGCCACCCGGTTCGTCTCCGAGCGGCTGCTGGCCGACGGACCCCGGCTGAGCCCGGCCTACACCGTCGAGGGCGGCCGGGTGCCCTCCGAGCGCACCGTGGACCTGCCCGGCTATCCCGGGAGCAGCACCGTGGTCGGCAACGCGGCCGGCGACCAGTTCCAGGTCGATGCGTTCGGCGAGGTGCTACACCTCTTCGCGGCCGCGGCCGCGCTCGATCGGCTGGACCACGACCGGTGGGCGGCCGCCGAGCTGGCGGTCGAGGCGCTGGTCACCCGGCGGCACGAGCCCGACGCCGGGATCTGGGAGCTGCGGACGGCCGGGCGCTGGGCGCACTCCCAGCTGATCGCCGTCTCCGGGCTCAAGGCGGTCGCACCCTACGCCCCGCGCGCCCAGCGGGACCGCTGGCTGGAGCTGTCGGACACGATCCTGGCCGAGGTCTCGGCCGACTGCCGGCACCCGAGCGGGCGCTGGCAGCGCAGCCCGAACGACCCGCGCGTCGACGCGGCGCTGCTGCTGCCCATCATCCGGGGAGCCGTGCCGCTGGACGACCCCGGCACCCGGGCGACGGTGCGCACGATCCTCGAGGATCTCGGCGACCAGCACTACCTCTACCGGTTCCGACACGACGACCGACCGCTCGCCGACAGCGAAGGGGCCTTCGTGCTGTGCGGGTTCTTGGCCGCCCTGACGCTCGAGCGGCTGGGCAAGCACACGCAGGCGGCGCGGTGGTTCGAGCGCAACCGGGCGGCCTGTGGTCCGCCGGGGCTGCTCACCGAGGAGTTCGACGTGACGCAACGTCAGCTGCGGGGCAACCTCCCTCAGGCGTTCGTGCACGCGGTGCTCATCCAGACCGGTGCCGCGCTCGCCGCACCGTCGTGAGCCCGAGCCCGGCCACCCCCAGCACGGCGGTGGCCGTGCCGATGAGGCGTCGGCGGACGGTCAGCTCCCACTGCACGCTCCGTGCCGTCGCACGCTGGTCGAACCGGCCGTGCGCCCCGTGGTCGGTCTCCTTGTCGAGCGGCTCCCAGAGGTTCCCGCCGGGCGGGTTCTCATCGGGCGCCTCGTCCTGCTGGGAGCCGAATCCGGTCCGGCCGAGGTAGCGGTCCAGGATGCCCGGCACGATGGCGTTGGCCATCAGGGTGAGGGCGGTCGACGCGCCGACCCAGTACTCGCGGCGCTCGGGGTGCCGCGCCGCGTGCACGATCGCCCGGCCCGCGACCTCCGGCTGATAGATCGGGGGCACCGGCTGGGGTGCCCGCGGCAGTCGTGAGAGCACCCAGTCGAACTGGGGAGTGTTGAGGGCCGGCATCTGGACCATGGTCACCCGGATGGCGCTGCGCTCGTGGAGCAGCTCGCAGCGCAGCGACTCGGTGAACCCCTGGATCGCGTGCTTGGAGCCGCAGTAGCCGCTCTGGAGCGGGATGCCTCGATAGGCCAGCGCACTGCCGACCTGCACGATCGTCCCCTCGTTGCGAGGGCGCATCCGGTGCAGTGCGGCCAGGGTCCCGTGCACGAAGCCCAGATAGCTCACCGCCGTCACGCGTTCGAACTCTTCCGCGCTGATCTCCCAGGTCGGTGCGAACACCGACGCGAACCCGTCGTTGACCCAGACGTCGATGGGGCCGAGCTCGGCCTCGACCCGGCTGGCCGCGGCGTCGACCTGCCCGAAGTCGGCGACGTCGGTCGGGATCGCGAGGGCGGTGCCACCGGCGGTGCGGATCTCGTCCTCGGCTCCCCGCAGCCCCGCCTCGCCGCGCGCGAGCAGGGCGACGGCGTACCCGTCGCGGGCCAGGGCGACCGCGGCTGCCCGCCCGATGCCGGCGCTGGCACCGGTGACGACAGCGACCGCCATCAGACCGCCCTCCCCTGCACGTCGGCGCCAGGGCCGACGAGTGGGTCGGCAGCGGCCGGATACCACTCGAGGCGTCGACCCTCGGTGCCGTCCTGGGGCGGGGGCATGGACATGATGTCTCCTTCGTCGGTAGCGATCGGCATAGGCATGCGGACCTCCCTCGGGGGTACCCACCGGACGTGGATCCGATCACGTCGTACGCCGACCTCGTCACCCTGCTGCGTCGCCAGCACGACCAGGCCAGGAGCACCCTGCCCCAGGTCCTGGCCCGGCAGGGGCACGAACGTCGCGACCTGTTCGCCCACGCGTGCCAGCTGCTCGCCGTTCACGAGGCCCTCGAGCAGCTCCTGATCCGTCCGTACGCCGCCAGCGAGGCCGACGCGGCCGAGGCCCGCGACCGGATCGCCGAGGAGCGCCAGGCCGAGGACGCGGTGACCGCCCTGGAGACCCTGCCGTTGGACTCCGACGAGTTCGAGCACGGCTATGCCGCTTTCGTCGCCGACGTCGAGCGGCATGCCCACGCCGAGGAGGTCCTCGGGTTCCCCTCCCTGCCCGATGGTGAGCTCACCGACCTCCAGCAGCGACAGGTCCGGCTGGCCAGGGAGCTGGTGACCCCCGGCGCCGGGCTGCTGGGGACCCGCTTCGCCGAGATGAGCCGGGCCGCTCACCAGCGGCTCCAGTCCCCGTCGACCACGAGCACCGAGGAGTGAGGCTATGACCGCCACCACCCAACGCGTCCTGACCGCCGTCGAGAAGAGCTCGGTGGTGCACGCCATCGACGCGGCCGCCACCGACGCGACCCGAGACCTTGTGCCGCGTCAGGGCTCCTGGTGGCACGGCGCCTGGCTCGGCCACGCGCTGCACCCGATCCTCACCGACTTCCCTCTCGGCGCCTTCGCGTCGGCGACCGTGCTCGACCTGCTCGGCGGTCGCCGGTCGCGGCCCGCCGCCGCCCTCCTGGTGGGCGCCGGCCTGGTCATGTCCGCGCCCGTCGTCGCATCCGGCTTCGCCGACTGGTCCAAGATGGACGGCCCGGACCGGCAGATCGCGACCGCCCACGGCGCCTCGAACTCCCTGGCCCTCGTGCTGTTCACCGGCTCGCTGGTCGCCCGCGGTGCCCGGCTGCACCGGACCGGGACCAAGCTCGCGTTGGTCGGCAACCTCGTCGCCGGGGCGTCCGGCTATCTCGGCGGCCACCTCACCATGAACCGCGCCGCCGCACAGCGCATGGATCCCACTCCTCCGGAGGCGGTGCGGGACCTCGGGGCCGGGGCCGTGACGTGAGGTGCCCGACCGCAGCGCAGCCCCGTGTGCGGGCGCCGGCCCGCGTGCGCGCGGGGGCCGGTTTGCCTGGCGTGGCCTGTGGGTACTCCGCCATCCCGCAGGAGGCGGCGAACGACCCAGGAGGATCCATGACGAGCGAGCCCACGACGATCCAGGACAGCCACAGCACCACCGAGGCGCTGGTTCGCGAGATCGCGGACGTCGAGCGCGCCATCGCGGCGCTGCCTCTCGGGCCCGGCGGCGAGGTCGTCACCCCCGAGCTCCTCGAGCTCGTCGCGAGGGAGTACGACGCCGTGAAGGCGCTCAACCACCGCACCGGGATCGCGACGACCCCCGAAGGCCGCTGGTGAGGCTCGCCGGCTGCCTCAGACCTTGAGCACGTCGGCCAGCAAGCGGGCGGCCTCGCCGCCCTCCTCCATCGCGATCGCCAGGGCCGCGGGGACGTCGAGATCGTCCAGGAGGGCGGCCAGGACGGCGTCGCGCCCAGAGGAGGCCGTGCGGCCGGCCGCGGCATGAAGGTCTTCGAGGCTCTGGGCCGCCGCGGCGAGCGCGGCGTCGTCGTACTCCCAGGACTCGCTCCAGCGGCGGTCGAGCAGCAGGAGACGGATCACCGCGCCCGGGACCTGGCCGAGCAGGTCGCGGACGAGCACGAGGTTGCCGGTCGACTTCGCCATCTTGGAGCCTTGATAGCGCACCGTGCCCACGTGGAGCTGGCGACGCGCGAAGGGAGCCACCCCCGAGGCGGCCTCGCTGATCGCGGCCTGATAGGCGTGATGGGGGAAGGCGAGGTCGGCGCCACCGACCAGGAGGTCGACGTTGGCGCCGAAGACCGTCGAGGCCATGGCCGCGCACTCGACGTGCCAGGCGGGTCGACCCCAGCCCCAGGGGCTCGGCCAGGCGGGGTGCTCCTCGGGTGACGGCTTCCACAGCGGCACGTCCCAGGGCGACTCGCGGCCGTCCTCGGCACGGTCGCCGAACTCGGCGAAGGCCTCGAGCGCCTCGGCCTCGGACAGGCCGCCGCGATCGAGGTCGGCAGGTGCGCGGAAGAACACCGTCCCGGCACGCTCATAGGCGCGGTCGAGCCGCGTCAGGGCGTCGGTGAGCTGGATGACCTGGGTGACGTGGGCGCGCGCGTGGGGGGTGGCGTCGGGCCGGGCGATGCACAGGTCCTTCATGTCCCGGTCGAACAGGAACTCCTGGGTGACCGCGAGCTCGTCGTAGTGGCGGTGGTGGCGCTCGGCCGCCGCGGTGAGCACGTCGTCGACGTCGGTCACGTTGCGGCTGGTGACGGTCTTGATCTCGAGCACCCGGGCCAGCGACGCCAGCAGGTCGGACCAGATGAACGCCGCCGCGTGGCCGAGATGGGTCACGTCGTAGGGCGTGATGCCGCAGGTATAGACCCGCAGCGTCCCGGTCAGCGGCAGCGGCGCCCCGTCGAGGACGAGGTCGGCCGCGCGCGGTGTCGCCGAGGACGGCAGGTCATAGCGCCCCGCCAGGCCCATGACTCCGGAGGTGCTCATCGCCATGCGCCGATCATCCCATGGAGGGAGGGACTGCCCTGCGGTCGCGCCCCCTCAGATCTGGCTCTGGATGCCGGCGAGGAGCTGACGTGCCATCACGATGCGCTGCACCTGGTTGGTGCCCTCATAGATCTGGGTGATCTTGGCGTCGCGCATCAGGCTCTCCACGTGGTACTCCTTCAAGTACCCGTAGCCGCCGTGCACCTGCACCGCCTCCACGGTGGTCTTCATGGCC
>JAGQUE010000705.1 GCA_020438665.1 Nocardioidaceae bacterium
CGCGCTGCTGTTCCCCTACCTCAACGACTCGGTCAAGATGCTCGAGGCCCACTACGCCTCGGCCGACGAGATCGACACGGCCATGAAGCTGGGCTGTGCCCTGCCGATGGGTCCGTTCGAGCTGCTTGACGTGGTCGGCAACGACGTGTCGCTGGCCATCCAGCGCGAGCTCTATCTGGAGTTCCGCGAGCCCGGCTTCGCGCCGGCGCCGCTCCTGGAGCACCTCGTGACCGCCGGCTACCTCGGTCGCAAGACCCAGCGCGGCTTCCGCGACTACCGCACCGCCTAGGACATCGTGGTGCCCGTGGAGCCCGACGAGCCACCCCAGGCCGGAGCGCGGCGCTCCGGCCGGGACCGGCGCATCGACGTCTTCCGCGGGCTCGCGCTCCTCACGATCTTCGTCGACCACGTCGACGGCAGCCCGTGGTCCGCGTTCACGCTGCGTGAGTTCGGCCTGGTCAGCGCGCTGGACGTGTTCGTGCTGTTGGCCGGCGTCTCCGGCTTCCTCGCCTATGGCGCCCACCTGCGACGCGGTGGCGACGGCCTGCGGCGCCTGGGCCGCCGGATGGGGTTCGTCTATGCCGGCCACCTGCTGACGGTCGTGCTGACCGTGGGTCTGGCGCTCAGCGTCGACCGGCTGTGGCCCCACGTCCACGCCATCAAGTACTTCCGGGTCGGCACCCTCGTCCAGGACCCCGGCCAGGTGGTGCCCCAGGTGCTGCTCCTGCACGTCGTCCCGTGGCGCTGCGGCGTGCTGCCGATGTATCTCGTCCTGCTGCCCACCCTCCCCGTGATCGTCTGGCTGGTGCGCCGGTGGCGGTGGCTTCCGGTCGCTCTGGGTGTCGTCCTGCTGGTCGGGGCGACCTTGTGGCAGTGGCGGTTCCCCTGGGTCTGGGCCAAGGAGCCGCTCGCGTGGTTCCTGGTCTATGCCGCGGGAGTGACCCTGGCCGCGTGGCCGCGTTCGCAGCGTCCCGAGGGGACCGCTCACCGTGGCATGGGCCGCTGGAAGGCCGGCTCGTGGCTGACGGCCGTGGCCGTCGGGTGGCTCGTGGTCATGATGCTGGCCGATGCCCCCTGGCAGGCCGTGCCCGGCCTGGGCGGCCTGTCGGTGCCGGGGCTGGACGTTCTCGTGACCAGTGCCTGGTCGCCGCTGATCCGGCCACTGGGGCTGGCTGCCCTGGTCTGGCTGGTCATCCGCTGGGTGCCCGCCACGGCAGCGTGGCTCGAGCGTCCGTCCGCCCGCGCGGTGGGCCAGGTGGGACGCCACTCCTTGCCCATGTATGTGATCGGGCTGCTCCTGGCGGACGTGGCCTCGGTGGTCTCCGTGGCGACCCGCGGCTCCATCGTGGTGACCGGTGCGCTCACCATGACCGGTATCGCCGTGCTGCTGGCCGCGGCGCGGCTGTGGCCCGACCTCCGGAGCGCCAGGCGTCCGCCGGTGAGCGTTCCCCACCAGCGACCGGCGCCGGTTGCGGCCGAGGCGCCCGGGCGACCGAGCGAGCTCGCCACCGCACCGGTCGAGTCCTGAGACCCGTCGAGGTCAGCCGAGGGTCTCCTCGAGCCAGCCGGCCAGGGTGTCGGCGACCGTCTGCCACCGGGTGTCCAGCATGACGTCGTGGGCGACGCCGGGCAGGATGACGGTCGTGGCACCATAGGCCGCGCCGGTCGCCCGCACCTGGGCGACGGTGAACATGGCGTCGTCCTCCCCGCCTACCACGAGGAGCGGCGAGCTGACCCGGCCGGGGCGCGGAAGCGCAAGACCGAGCATGTCGAGGTAGCCCAGATAGGACTCGTCACCGAGCCGCGCGTGGTAGTCGCGGACCAGGTCGTCGGGCATGTCGGGGGAGAAGAACAGCTCTCGCACGAGGTCGCTGGTGGACACGAGCGGAGCGAGGCTCATGGTGGCATTGGCTCTCGCGAAGAGGGCGGGGTGACGACGCGCCACGCGGAGGGTGAGTGGCAGCACCCCGCGGGGCGGCACCGACGCCAGCAGGGCCGCGGCCGGCGCGGGGTAGAGCTCGAGATACTTCTGGACGACCAGCCCGCCCATGGAGTGGCCGACGAGGACCGTGTCGGGGCCGAGGTCGGCCACCACCTGTCCGACGTCGACGACGTAGTCCTTGATCCGGTGCCACCGCAGCCGGTCACCGCCGCTGCTGCCGCCATGGCCGCGCAGGCTCACGGCGTGGGCGTCCCACCCGAGTCCGGCGACGTGGCCCAGGACATGCTCGTCCCAGCACCACGCCCCGTGCCAGGCGCCGTGGACGAACAGGAGCGGCTGCGAGTGGCGCCGCTGCGCGGCGGGCCGG
>JAGQUE010000706.1 GCA_020438665.1 Nocardioidaceae bacterium
GGCCGCGACATCGGCTTCTATCTCTTCACCCTGCCTTGGTTCCACTTCCTGGTCGACATCGCCATGGCGATCGTCGTCGTGTCGCTGCTGGCCGCCACCGTCGTCCACTACCTGTTCGGCGGCATCCAGCTCGCCACTCGGGGTGACCGGTTCTCGCCCAGCGCCCAGGCCCACCTCTCGCTCCTGGTGGGCGTGTTCGTGCTGATCAAGGCGGCCGACTACTGGCTCGGCCGCTATGACCTGCTGACCCACAAGGGCACCCGGTTCACCGGGATGAACTTCACCGGGGAGCACGCCGACCTGCCGGCCAAGAACATCCTGGTCGGGATCGCGGTCATCTGCGCGCTGCTCTTCTTCGTCAACGTCGCGCTTCGCAACTGGCGGTTCCCGGTGGTCGGGCTCGGGCTGATGGTGCTGTCGGCCGTGCTGCTGGGCATGATCTGGCCGGCGATCGTGCAGCGGTTCCAGGTCGTGCCGACCGAGGCCGACAAGGAGGCGCCCTACATCCAGCGCAACATCGACGCCACGCGCGGCGCCTATGACATCGCCGACGTCGTCGAGACGCCCTACACCGGCGTGTCCACCTCGACGCCCGAGGAACTGGCCCAGAACGTCGTCGCCAACCCCGGCATCCGTCTCGTCGACCCTCGTCTCGTGCAGCAACTGTTCGAGCAGAAGCAGCAGGTGCGTGGCTACTACTCCGTCGCGCCGATCCTCGACGTCGACCGCTACCCGATCGACGGCCGCGAGCGCGACCTCGTCCTCGGCGTCCGCGAGCTCAACCAGGACGGCCTGCCCGAGAGCTCCAAGAACTGGTCCAACCTCCACACCGTCTATACCCACGGCTACGGCGTGATCGCCGCCTATGGCAACCAGCGCCCCGCCGACGACGGCGCGCAGGCCACCGGCACCGACCCGGCCTGGGCTGAGAAGGACATCCCGCCCAACGGCGAGATCACCGACCTCTCCGGCGGCTATGAGGGCCGGATCTATTTCGGTGAGCAGAGCCCCGACTACTCCGTGGTCGGCAAGGCCAGGAGCGACTCGGCCGATGTCGAGCTGGACCTGCCCGGTGGTTCGGCCAGCGACACCGAGAGCGACACGGCACAGACCACCACCACCTACGACGGCAAGGCCGGCGTACCGATCTCGTCCCTGCTCAACAAGGCGATGTTCGCGCTGCGCTTCGGCGACGCCAACCTCGTGTTGTCCCAGCGGGTGCACGGCAACTCCAAGATCCTCTTCGACCGCGACCCGCGTCAGATGGTCGAGAAGGTCGCCCCCTGGTTGACCGTCGACGAGGACCCGTTCCCGGCGGTGGTCGACAAGCGGGTCGTCTGGATCCTCGACGGCTACACCACCAGCAACGAGTTCCCCAACGCCGAGCGCGACTCGTTCCAGGCGATGACCAACGATGCCCTGCAGCAGAACACCGGCTTCCAAACGCTGCCGACCGACGAGATCAACTATCTGCGCAACGCGGTCAAGGCAACGGTCGACGCCTATGACGGCACGGTCACGCTCTATGCGTGGGACGAGTCCGACCCCATCCTCCAGGCCTGGCGCTCGGCGTTCCCCGGCACCGTGAAGGACCGCTCCGAGATCCCCGAGGCGCTGCTGCAGCACCTGCGCTATCCCGAGGACCAGTTCAAGGTCCAGCGGTTCCAGCTGGCCTCCTACCACGTGACCGACGCCGCCGACTTCTACGAGCGCAACGACCAGTGGGAGGTCCCGACCGACCCCGACCAGCGCAGCAGCCTGCAGCCCCCCTACCGGCTCACGGTCTCCACGCCGAGCGGCGGTGAGGTGCCGACCTACTCGCTCACGTCGGTGTTCGTCCCGACCAACCGCAGCAACCTGGCCTCGTTCCTGTCCGTGGACTCCGAAGCCGACAAGGAGGACTACGGCACGCTGCGGGTGCTGCGGCTCGGGTCCACCGAGCAGATCGCAGGACCTGGCCAGATCGCCAACCAGATCAGCGCCGACGACGGCGTCAAGGCGGCACTGCTGCCCTATCGGCAGAGCGACTCCAAGGTGCTGCCCGGCAACCTGCTGACGCTGCCCGTTGATGGTGGCCTGCTCTATGTGCAGCCGATCTATGTCCAGCGCTCGGGCGGTGAGGGCAACTATCCGGTGCTCCAGTTCACCGCGGTCTCGCTGGGTCAGGAGGACGTCGGCATCGGCACCACGTTCGACCGGGCCGTCCTCGACCTGCTCAACGTCGACTCCACCAACGGAGGCGACACGGGTGGCGGCACCGGGGGCGACACCGGCGGCGGCACCGGCGGTGACAACGGCGGGTCCGGCCAGCCGAGTGGCCCGGTCGCGGCCCAGATCAAGGACCTCCTGGCCAAGGCGAGCCAGGAGTTCAAGCTCGCCGACGCCGCCCTCAAGAGCGGTGACCTCGCCGCCTATGGCGAGCACACCAAGAAGGCCCAGAACTACGTCGACCAGGCCCTCAAGCTGGCCAACGCCTCACCGGACCAGAAGCCGGACCAGCAGCAGGGCTAGGCGCTGGTTTCTCGGCGACG
>JAGQUE010000707.1 GCA_020438665.1 Nocardioidaceae bacterium
CTCATCGACAGATCGCCGCGCCCGTCTGGCGGCGGCGCGACTCACCCGGGCGGCTGCCTACGGCGAGGGGTACCGTCGCAGATGTCTGTGGACGGCCTGCCTGATCCACGACGCCGGCAGTCTTCACCCATGGGGGTAACGCACGTGTTCGCTGGCCTTCGAGCGATCGACATCGTGATGTACCTGTTCTACCTGGCACTGTTGGCGCTCGCGGTCATCGCGGCGGTGCGTGATGCCATCTGGTTTGTGCCGATTGCCCTCTCGGTGGTCTGCGCCGTCTTGTGGTTCGTCGCCCGTCGGCAGCTTGGTACGGCGTTCTCGGTCCAGGCAGAGGCACGTCATCTGGTGGTGACGGGCCTGTACGCCAAGATCCGCCACCCCATCTATGTGTTCGGCACCAGCGCCTTCCCGCTTGTCCTGCTGGCGGTGCAGGGGTGGCCAGGTCTGGTCATCTGGGCCATCCTCATCCCGATCCAGCTGATCCGTGCCGGACGCGAGGAACGCATCCTGGTGCAGGCGTTCGGGGCCGAGTACGTGGCCTATCGCAGGTCCACCTGGTTCTGAGGAGGCGGCTGTCCATGAGGTGCGCCATCCGAGTCCGCACACACGGGGCCACCGAGGCTCGGGGTCTTCGCCGCAGCAGGTGGCCAACGTCGTGCAGCTGTGCGCGGCCCTCGTCAGCATCCGCCCGCGCATCGACCTTGGACAGAAGGCAGCAGCTTCGCACACGCCCTGAGTCGCCGGAGTGACGCACCTCCCCGCGTGACCGGTCGAACGCCCACGCGGCCCTCCGATACCTGAAACCAACTGCGGCTATCGTGCTGCCATGGCCGATGCGTGGACGTTCCTGAGCAACCATGGCCACGTGCTGGTGTGCCTGGGCCAGGACTCGGAGGTGCGGATCAGGGACGTCGCCGACAAGGTCGGGATCACCGAGCGGGCGGTGCAGCAGATCATCGCGGACCTCGAGGCGGCCGGCTTCGTGACGCGGACGCGCACCGGCCGCCGCAACCACTATCGGGTGCGGCGGGCCGGGCGGTTCCGTCATCCGCTTGAGCGGCGGGTCACGGTGGGGGAGTTCCTCGACCTGGTAGGTGGCACCAACGCCTGAGGCCGGTGCCGGCAACACCAGATCGTGGGTCAGGCCTCCGTCGTCACCAGCGCCACGCGCCTGTCCGAGCGGAGTCGATCGTCGTCGGCGAAGGCGACCCAGCCGCCGCGGTCGATGACCAGCTCGATGAGGTCGTCGACCAGGTCGGTGTGGCTGCCGCGGGGAGCCATCTCGGGGGCGTGGAGCCAGTCGAGGCGGCGGATGCCCTCCTCGTCGACGACGGCCGGGAAGCGGAAGGACTCCTCGACGACCAGCATCAGCGGCAGGGCGCCACACGTCACGGTGTGCCACGCGGCCTCGACGCCGGTGACGAGCGTGTCGGGCTGGGTACGGCGGGCCTGCTCGAGGAGCAGCAGGGCCTCGTCCTGGCGGAACCGGAGATATTGCTCCAGCTGCTCGCGAGCGGCCAGGTGGAGCGCCCGCGGGTCGGCCACCTCGGGGCCGGTGAGGACCCCGGCGAGCCGGTCGAGGTTGCGGCCGCGACGGAGCAGCCGCTGCACTGGCTCTGGGTCGCCGGCGACGATGATCGGTGCCGGGTGGCGTCGGCGGGACCGGCCCAGTGCGCGGTCGACCCGGCGTACGAAGTCGTCGAGCACCTCATCGCCGCCCTCCAACCGGCCCAGGACCGGGACGGCCAGCTGCATCGGGAAGTCGGGGGAGGGCAGCGGCAGCAGCGTGTCGGCATAGGCCCGATAGAGCTGGGCCATCGTGCCGCGCATGACCAGCAGCAGGTGCGGCGGCGTCCGGTGGAGCGTGCGGAGCAGGTCGCGGGTGCGGAAGGTGTCCTCCACGACCACGGCTGCCTCGACCGGCTCGGGCAGCCGATAGCAGCGCTGGACCGCCCGGCCGGCGAACAGCGCGACGCCGAGGCCGGTCGGCGATGTCGCCGCGGTGTCTGCCAGCAGGCGCAGCTCGGTCAACAGGGCACCGGCGCCGATCACCGACCGGGCCGCGAGCTGGCGCTCGGCCTCGGCGACCAGCTCCTGGAGACGTGCCGCATCGGCCGTGGTCATCCGTTCGGCCGGCGTGGTGTCGAGCAGGATGGTGACCGACGGCCAGGCGGCGGCCCG
>JAGQUE010000099.1:0-2422 GCA_020438665.1 Nocardioidaceae bacterium
TACATGGCGATGGAGAAGCTCGGCCAGATCCACCGCGACGCGCGCCGCGACGGGACCTACGACCTGATCGTGGTCGACACGCCGCCCTCGCGCTCGGCACTGGACTTCCTCGACGCCCCGGAGCGGTTGTCCAGCTTCTTGGACGGGCGGTTCATCCGGGTGCTGCTGGCACCGGCCAGGGGACCGGCGCGGCTGATGACCTCGGGCCTCAACCTGGTGACCAACGTGATGACCAAGGTGCTGGGAGCCCAGGTGCTGCGGGACATGCAGACCTTCGTGGCCGCCTTCGACACCCTGTTCGGCGGCTTCCGGCAGCGGGCCCAGAAGACCTTCCAGCTGCTCCAGGCGCAGGGGACGGCGTTCCTGGTCATCGCCGCACCGGAGAACGACGCGATGCGGGAAGCGGCCTATTTCGTGGAGCGGCTCTCCGAGGACCGGATGCCGCTGGCGGGACTGGTGGTCAACCGGGCCACGCAGCCGCCCGAGGGCGACCTGAGCGCCGAGGAGGCGCTGGCTGCGGCCGCGCGACTGGCCAGGGGTTCCGCCGACGGTGGGCCGGTGACGGCCGGGCTGTTGCGCCTGCACGCCGACCGCGGCCGGATGGTGGAGCGGGAGGAGCTGCTGTGCGCCCGGTTCGCCGCGGCTCACCCGGCGGTGCCGACGGTGGTCGTACCGGCCCTGTCGACCGATGTCCACGACCTTGGCGGACTGAGGTCCGTCGGCATGCTGCTGGCCGGCGGTTGACCGCCGGCCAGAGCGCGAGGAGCGAGAGCGCGAGGAGCGAGAGCGCGAGGAGCCAGTGAACCGTCAGACGCCGGTCGGAAGCTTGGAGTGGTCGGCCTTGGCCTTCTCGAGCACGGTGCGCCACGAGGCGGCCGGTCGGCGGCGGATCAGCGCACGACGCTCGCGCTCGGTCATGCCGCCCCACACGCCCCATTCGATCTGGTTGTCGAGGGCCTCGGCGAGGCACTCAGTGCGCACGGGGCAGCCCTTGCACACGAGCTTGGCCTTGTTCTGCTCGGCTCCACGAACGAAGAGAGCGTCCGGAGTCTGGTCCTTGCAGGCCGCCGAAGGCGCCCAGTTCTCAACCCACATGATGATGTCCCCACATCTTGTTTCGGATGTCGTGATCGCCCCTGTCGCGATCCCGTTTGGTGCATTCCCCTGTGATGAAGAGTTAAGTCTGTTTCCCGGGTGGACAACAGACACGTGCGTGTCAACCGGAATAGTCCTTTGGGACTAGCCCTGACCAGGCCGGAAATGGGCTGTGACTAGTCACGTCCCGTACTCTGGAGCCCATGCGTAGGCCCGCTGAGGAACGTCTCTCCGCGCCCAAGGTGCTCTCCCACCTGGGCGTGATGGCCGCCGTGGCCGCGATCATGGGGCTGGTCACCGCCGGTCTGGTCATCCCGTTCGCGGGGGCCGTGGGTCTCGGCGCCAAGGAGCTGGCCGGCACCGTCGAGAAGCTCCCCGCCGAGCTCCAGACCGAGGCGCTGCCCCAGAAGACGTTCATCTATGACGACGACAACAACGTCATCGCCACCCTCTATGACGAGAACCGGATCAACGTCCCGCTGACCCAGGTCTCGCGCACGATGGTCAAGGCGATCGTGGCCATCGAGGACTACCGCTTCTATCAACACGGCGCCCTCGACCTCAAGGGCACGCTGCGCGCGCTGGTCACCAACCAGGCCAGCAACGGAGTGGTCCAAGGTGGCTCGTCGATCACCCAACAGATGGTCAAGATGACCCTGGTCCAGCAGGCCAAGACCAAGGAGGAGCAGGCGGCCGCCACGGCCGACACCTATGCCCGCAAGATCCGCGAGCTGCGCTATGCCATCGCGGTCGAGCAGCAGCACACCAAGGACTGGATCCTCGAGCGATACCTCAACATCGCCTACTTCGGTGACGGCGCCTACGGCATCCAGGCCGCCGCCCAGCACTACTTCAACGTCAACGCCAAGGACCTCGACCTGCGCCAGTCCGCCCTGCTGGCGGGCCTGGTCAAGAACCCCACGGGCTATGACCCGACCAACTACCCCGACAAGGCCCGCGAGCGTCGCGACGTCGTCCTCGACCGGATGGCCGAGCTCAACGTGATCCCGGCCAAGCGCGCCACCAAGGCCGAGAAGCAGAACCTCGGGCTCGACACCCAGCCCTCCGACAACGGCTGCATCGACTCCGCGACGCCGTGGTTCTGCGAATACCTCGTCGCGTGGCTCGAGCAGGACAAGTCGCTCGGCAAGACCCTCAAGGACCGTCGCGAGCTGCTGCTCTCCGGTGGCCTCCAGATCCACACCACGGTCGACCTGCGCTACCAGAAGGCCGCCGACAACTCGGTGGCCACCCACGTCAAGGCCAGCGACCCGGCCCTCGGGGCGCTCGCGATGGTCGAGCCCGGCACCGGCCAGGTCAAGGCGCT
>JAGQUE010000099.1:2501-5717 GCA_020438665.1 Nocardioidaceae bacterium
GGCTTCCAGCCCGGGTCGACGTTCAAGGCCTTCGTGCTCGCCTCGGCGCTCGAGCAGGGCGTGCCGCTCGACTACACCATCAACTCCCCCGACCAGATCCAGACCGACCTCGGCCAGTTCGGGCTCTGCAAGGGCGACTACGAGAGCTCCACCGAGCAGCAGTGGCACAACTCCACGGGCCCCGGATCGTTCAACCTCTACACCGGCACCCAACACTCGGTGAACACGTTCTTCATCCAGCTCGAGCTGGCGACCGGGCTGTGCGAGCCTTACCAGCTCGCCAAGCGGATGGGCATCCAGCTCAACGACCGGCCCAACGAGATGGTGCCGTCGTTCACCCTCGGCGTCGCCGACGTCAGCCCGCTCGAGCTCTCAGCGGCCTATGCGACATTCCCTGCGCGCGGCAAGTTCTGCCAGCCCTACCCGGTCACCAAGATCACCGACGCCGACGGCAAGGTCATCAAGGACTACAAGCCCAAGTGCAAGCAGGTCATCAGTGAGGCCTCGGCCGACGGTGTGAACGCCGTCCTCCGCGGCGTCCAGGAGCCCGGCGGGTTCGGCTACAGCAACGGCCTCGCCCTGACGGTGCCCTCGGCCGGCAAGACCGGAACGACGAACGAGAACGTCGCGGTGTGGTTCATGGGTTACACCCCGCAGCTGGCGACGGCCTCCGTGATCACCGGCGTCAACTCGGTGGGTCACCCGATGAGCCTCAAGGGCCTGACCGTCGGCGGCCGCTACATCACCAGCAGCGTGGCGTTCGGCTCCACGCTGGCCGGACCGATGTGGAAGGGCGCCATGGGCGTCATCAACAAGTACCTCAAGAACGAGGCGTTCCACGTCCCCGACTTCTCCGGTGAGAAGCCGCACCCGATGTCGACGGTGCCGTCAGTCACCGGGATGAGCGTCGCGTCGGCGACGGCAGTGTTGCACTCGGCCGGCTTCAAGGTCGCCGTCGTCAACAACAGCGACATCCCGATCTCCAGCAGCGAGAACGTCGTCAACGCCTATCCGTCGGTCGGCTCGACCGTGCTGGCCGGCGGCACCGTGCTGCTCGTCCCGGGCTCCCAGGCGCCCAAGCCACCCAAGCACCACGGTGGCCGCGGTGGCGGGAACGGCGGCGGAAACGGTGGTGGCGGCGGGCCCGGCATCCCCGGCTTCCCCGGGGGCGGGCACTAGCCGGGTTTCGGCGCGCGGTCGTCAGCCGAGCTGGCGGCGTACCTCAGCCGCGACGGCCGCGCCGTCGGCGCGGCCCTTGGTCTGCGGCGTGAGGATGCCCATCACCTTGCCCATGCCGCGCATGCCGTCGGCGCCGGCGCCGGACTGCGCGATCGCGTCGGCCACCAGGGTCGCGATCTCCTCGGCGGACAGCTGGGCGGGCAGGTAGTCGGCGATCACCGCAGCCTCGGCCTGTTCCTTGGCCGCCATCTCGGGCCGGCCGCCGTCCGCGAACGCGGTCGCGGCCTCGCGGCGCTTCTTGGCCTCCGTCGAGAGCACGCCGATCACGTCGTCGTCGGACAGCTCGCGGGCCTCCTTGCCGGCGACCTCGGCATTGGTGATCGCGGTGAGCACCATCCGCAGGGTCGAGGAGCGGACCTCGTCACGCGTCTTCATGGCGGTGGTGAGGTCGGCACGGAGACGGTCCTTCAGGGCGCTCATGTGGTTCATTGTGGCAGGGTTGCTGCGTGGCACTCACCGGGATCCCCAGGCTGCTCGGCGCCGGCGCGCTCGCGGGCGCCGGGCTGACGGCGTACGCCGCCTGGGAGGCGCGCGCCTACACGTTGCGCCGGGTCGAGGTGCCCGTCCTGCCTCGCGGCGCCCGCCCCCTGACCGCGCTCCACCTCAGCGACATCCACATGACACCGGGACAGACCCGCAAACAGGAGTGGCTGCGCGGGCTCTGGTCGCTCGACCCGGATCTCGTGGTCGTGACCGGCGACTTCCTTGCCCACATGGACGCTGTGCCCGTCGTCCTCGACGCCCTGGGCGACCTGACGTCGCGCCCGGGTGTCTTCGTGTTCGGGTCCAACGACTACTTCGCACCGACCCTGCGCAACCCGCTGCGCTATCTGCTGCCCGACGACGGCCGGCGCAACATCCGGTCGGCTCCGCTGCCGTGGCCGGACCTGTCCAAGGCGCTCGCTGAGCGTGGCTGGGTCGAGCTGACCAACCGGCTCGACGCGCTCCCGATCGGCGAGCTCACCGTGGCGTTCGCCGGTGTGGACGACCCCCATCTGGACTATGACCGCCTCGACCTCGTCGCCGGCCCGGCCGACCCGATGGCCGACCTGCGACTCGCGGTCACCCACGCGCCCTACCTGCGCGTCCTCGACCAGTTCAGCCACGACGGCTATGACGCGATCATCGCCGGGCACACCCATGGTGGCCAGGTGTGTCTCCCTTATGTCGGGGCGCTCACCACCAACTGCGACCTCGAGCCGGCCCGTGCCCAGGGTCTGCACCGGCATCCGGCCGACTCCTCTCCGGGTGACCCCGAGTCCTCGTGGCTCCACGTGTCGGCAGGTCTCGGCACCAGTCCCTATGCCCGGATCCGGGTCGCCTGCCGCCCCGAGGCCACGCTGTTGACGCTGACTCCTCGGGCGGCGGACGCGATTTAGGAGCCCCCGGAGCCGTCCGGTATGCTCGCCCAGGTTGCGGACGGGGTCCGCATATCGGGCTGTGGCGCAGTTTGGTAGCGCGCTTCGTTCGGGACGAAGAGGCCGCAGGTTCAAATCCTGTCAGCCCGACCATTTTCTTTCTGGTGGTCGACCCTTCGGGGTCCGTTCCTCGATCGGACCGGATACCGTCCACAGGCCGAATCCCGAGGTGCGTTTCCACAGCGGCTGTATGCGGCGCTGGCCGGTGCAGAGGGTGGTTCGTAGCGTCGGGGACATGACTGCTGTTCTCGACCTACGCCCCGCCACCGGTGACCCGGTGGTGTCGGGTCTGGTCGCGCTGCACGCGGTGCTCGACCAACTGGCGGCCGACGAGGTGGTCGCCGCTGACTTCGCGACGGCGGTGCGGGAGGTTGACCGGGCGGTCGCCAGGTTGCAGGCGGTGCGGCTGGCGCTGGTGGCCGCGGCCGACCGCGCCGAGGTCGCTGCGGGCTCGGGCATGAGCGGGACTGGTGCGTGGCTGTCGAAGCAGACCCGTACGACGGGCGCCGCGGCGGCTTCGCAGGTGGCGTTGGCCGGCGCGCTGGAGTCGCTCCCGGTC
>JAGQUE010000708.1 GCA_020438665.1 Nocardioidaceae bacterium
CTGAGGGAGGCAGGTGGAGGGAAGGGAGGGGCAGGGGGGAGGGGTGGATGAGGGAGGGAGATCTGGAGTGGGTGGAGCACCTGATGAGCGAGAGAGGAGCCGAGATGGCTGGACAGCCGACAAGCGAATGGGCTTTCATGAGGACTTCGACGGCGCTCGGACCGTCCGCGCGGCGTTGTCTGCAGCCTCAAGCCCCCACGGCGAGAGGAAGCGGGACCCCGACATGACCTTCAAGCTCGGTAAGAGGGGATGGGCGACGAGCGTCGCGGCGTTGGTCGCGGTGACGTCGTGTGCCAGCTCCGGCGCGACCCCGGAGCCCTCTACGTCGCCGATCGGGACGTCGACCACAGTGTCGTCGTCACCGGCCAGCCCGAGCTCCAGCTCGGCCCCCGCCTCGCCGACTGAGGTGGCCGCCGCGGACGCGACCCGGCTGGTGCACCGCTACTTCTCGGTCCTCGACGACGTCCGCCAGCACCCGGCCAAGCCGCTCGGGCAGTTGTCGGGCGTCGCGATCAGCATCCAGCTGTCGGCGGAGCGGACGCTGATCGCCCGCCAGCGCAGCGCCGGCCTTCGACAGGTGGGCGCGACCAACATCGCGGCGCTGAAGGTCCAGTCGGTGAACCTGGACAACTCCGATCCGTCCCTGGGCAAGGTGCCGGTCGTGCAGGTCGACGTCTGCTGGGACGTCAGCCACGCCGACCTAGTCGACAAGAGCGGGACTTCCGTGGTGAGTCCGGATCGACCGGACCGTGGCTGGACCCGCTACACGGTGGCGAACTACCACTGGTCCGCCAACCCCTCCAACGGCTGGCGCATCTCGGATGGCCAGGATCTCAAGCAGGCACCATGCGCAGCCTCGTGACCCGCTTGCTCCTGATCGGCCTGCTCGCCGGGGGCCTGGTGCTGTCGGTGCGCGGCCCGGCATACGCCGACCTTGTCTGCAAGCAGGTGGATCCCCTGAGCGGGACCTGCACCCTCTGGGTGAACGTCCCGGGAGACTCGTCCTCTCCGGGGTCCGGCGGTCCGCACGACACCGGCTCCGGGCAGGCCTGCTACTGGGATCCGACGAAGCAGGGCCTGAAGCACCCGCCGGCCGGGCCGGTGCCGTGCACCTCGAGCGCCGGCTACTGGTCGAACGCCTACAACTGCTACATCAAGGCGCTCGACCCCCAGCCCGACGCCGGAGACCCGGCCTGGCAGGGACACGACCCGGGCGACGGCGCTGTCTACCAGTGCTTCCAGCCGCAGACCGGCATCGTCATCAACATCTGGGCGCCGGAGTCACCTCCGGGCTCCGGCGCGGGCCCGACGCCTCGGGACGTGGCGCAGCTCGCGATCTCGCACATGCACCTGCGCGCGATCGACATCGGCATCGTCCCCGAGCCCGGGCCCGACAGCGTGGGCATCGTCGGCATGCCGGTGTGGATGTGGGCCAAGACCCCCGGCGCGCACGACTACGGGCCGATCACGGCCACGGCATCGGCCGGCGGCATGACCATCACGGCGACCGCGCGGGTCTACCGGGTCACCTGGGACATGGGCGACGGCAGCCAGGTCGTCTGCGACGGCCCCGGGACGCCGTACCGGTCGTCGTACGGCGACCGCGAGTCGCCCGACTGCGGCCACGTCTACGACACCACCAGCACCCACCAGCCGGACCAGAAGTTCACCGTCAGGGCGACCTCCGACTGGGTCGTCACCTGGGCGGGCGCGGGACAGACAGGGACCATCCGCCTCAACGGCCTGACCCGCTCGGTGCGGATCGCGGTCGGGGAAGCGCAGGTGCTCGTGCGGTAGCGGGCCACGGGGTGAGAGGCAGGGCAGCATGACCACAGCAACACGAGACCGCGGGCTGACCGATGCGGCCCCCTCGCCCGTCGGGCCGCAGCTGGTGGCCCCGCCCAAGCTCCGTCGCCGTCCCGCACTGATGGCGGCCGCCGCGGCGGCGACGTGCCTCGGCGCGCTTCTCGCGGCGTGGGCGTGGACCTCCGCCACCCACACCGAGGAGGTCCTCGCAGCGAGGACCACGATCGGCCGCGGTGAGGTAATCACCGCAGCGGACATCGAGCGGGTACGGATCAACGGCGACCCGGCCCTCCACCCGGTCCCCGCCACGCAGTACGACGACGTGGTCGGCCAGCGGGCCGCATTCGACATCGCCGCCGGCGGGCTGCTGACCACCGGCTCGACGACGACCCAGGCCCTCCCACCGCGGGGGCAGTCCGTCGTCGGGATCGCCCTGACCCCGGCCCAGCTGCCGGCGCTGCCGCTGCGGGCCGGAGACCGGGTCCGCATCGTCGCCACCCCGGGCGAGGGAGGCAACCCGCCCAGCGGTGTACCGGACTCCACCGCGGCCGAGGTGGTCGACTCCAGGGTCGACGAGGTGAGCGGCGACACCGTCGTGGACGTCCTCGTCCCATACGCCGACGCTGCGGTGCTCGCGGCCCGGGCGGCGACCGGAAGCGTCGTGCTGGTCCTGGACTCCGGAGACCGGTGATGGCGGTCGTCGCGCTCGCCTCGGCCTCGGGATCGCCCGGTGTCACCACCACGTCACTCGGGCTGGCCCTGGCGTGGCCTCGACCGGTGCTGCTGGTGGAGGCCGACCCGACGGGCGGGTCGGGGATCCTGGCCGGGTTCTTCCGCGGCCTGCGGGAGTACGACGCCGGCCTGGTCGAGGTGGCGCTCTCGCCGCTGGG
>JAGQUE010000100.1:0-5667 GCA_020438665.1 Nocardioidaceae bacterium
CCCAGCCGGCCGGGTCGGTGGCGAGCCCGCGGGTGTGGGACGCAGCGGCCACGGTCCACACCTCCACCAGGTCGGGCGCCACCGCGGCGAGCCGATCGGCGGCATGACGTTCATCGACCCGGTGCCCGGCCGTGATGAGCAGGAACCGGGTCGGCTCGCTGCGCGTCGTGGCCGCCACGACGGAGGAGCGCAGCGACGGCGGTCGCGGCGCCGGGGTCAGCAGGTCGGTGACGGCATAGGTCGCCCATTCCAGACCTTCCTGCAGCTGGCCACGCCAGCCATAGACCGCCAGCCAGGCCTTGTCGGCCGACACCCGGTTGGTCGCGCCCTCGGCTACGACCGCACCCACTCGCGGGTCAGCGCCCGCGGCACCGATCGCCTCCTCGCCGCCCATCGAGAGGCCCACCAGACCCACCCGGTCGACCGTGACGTCCGGCTGGACCAGCACCCAGTCGACGGCACCGCGCACGTCCGCCTCGCCCCACCAGCCGAAGTCCATGCCCCGCCCGCTGCTGGCCCCGTGGCCACGCGCGTCGAGCAGTAGCACGCCATAGCCGTGCCGGGCCAGCACCGCCGCCTGGTCGAGCACCGCCGTGCGGGTCGACCCGGCGCCGTGCAGCGCCACCACGGCGGCGCCGTTGCGGGAGGCGACGTACCAGCCGGCCAGCCGCACACCGTCAGCGGCGGGCAGGCTGACGTCGCGGAAGGCGAGCCCGACGTCGGCCGGGGTGCGGGCGCCGAGGGCTGGCCGGGCCGGAAAGGCAGCCATGGTCGCCTGACCCACGATCCACAGCGCCAGGGCCAGCACGAGCAGCTGCGCCGGGATGACCAGCGGCCACCAGCGGCGGCGTACGCCGAGGGCCGCCCGCACGGCCGCCCACCCCGCCAAGACCAGGCCCCCGGCCAGGATCGCGAGGCCCAGCAGGGCGGTGGCGGTGAGGCCCTCGACGGCGAGGTGTCGCACCCCGAGCCCCGCCCCGGCCGCGACCACGACGCACCCGAGGACGAGGACCGCCCAGGAGGCGGCGGCGCGGCGTCCCGTGGCCATGCCGGCACGCTAACGAGGCGCCCGCCGGGGCGCAGCGGCGTACGTCACGTCGCCGTGACACCTGGCACGTTCCTCACCGCATCCTCAGGCTCGTCCCGTACCCTCGCCCGTGTGAACGACATGATCCGGGCCCGGATCGACGACCTGCACGAGCATCTCGATGCGGTCGTCGCCGAGGTCAAGCCCAAGCTGCGGGGGTGGCTGCACGCCGCGACCGCCCCGCTCACGCTCGCGGCCGGCATCGTGCTCATCGTGCTGTCACCCAACGCCCCCACGCGCGTCGGCTCGGCCATCTATGCCTTCTCGGCACTGCTGCTCTTCACCGTGTCGGCGATCTATCACCGTGGTCGCTGGTCACCCAGGGCCCACGGCTTCCTCAAGCGCTTCGACCACGCCAACATCTTCGTGTTGATCGCCGGGTCCTACACGCCGTTCACACTGCTCCTGCTCCACGGCAACGACCGCACCATCATGCTGACCGTCGTCTGGCTCGGCGCTGCGCTGGGCGGGATGTTCCGGATCTTCTGGACCTCCGCGCCGCGATGGCTCAACACCGGGATCTATCTCGCCCTCGGCTGGGCGGCGGTGTTCTTTTTCCCCGCCTATGTCCGTGGCGCCCAGGAGCTCGGCGTCGGCATCGGCACCGCCGTACTCGTGCTGCTCGTGGTCGGCGGCGGCCTCTATACCCTCGGCGGCATCGTCTATGGCTTCAAGCGCCCCGACCCATGGCCGACGTGGTTCGGCTTCCACGAGGTCTTCCACACCTTCACGATCCTGGCCTTCGTGACCCACTACGTCGGCGTCTCGCTGGCGACGTACTCGTTGCGCTGACGCTGCCGACGGTGGCGGTCGGCCTCCTGGCGCCGCTGCTGGTTCACCAAGGTAGGTGGGCGAACCCACACCTACCCAGGTGAACTCCGCACGGTAAGTGAGGGTTGACCTTCCTACCCTGGTGAACCGTCACCCCAGCAGGGCTGCCACCTCGGTCACCGGGGCGGCGCAGACGTGGTGGCGACAGACGTACGCCGCAGGGCGCCCTGCGACGGGCGTACGCGCGTCGAGGAGCGTGATGCCGGCGACCGGCCCGTCGGCCACGACGACGACGGCGCCGAGACGACGGCGAGCCGCCACGGCGAGCCGGTCGCGATCGGGGCCGGGGGGTCCGACGACGGCGATCTCTTCGGGCCCGCTCACGTGGGTCGCGGCGGCGGCCAGCGACCACCCGGCGAAGCGGGGTGCCCGCTCGGCGAGTCCCGCCACGGTCGCCAGCGCGACCTCGGCGACCTCGCGGTGCTCGACCGAGCCCGTGATCGCGGCATAGGACGTCAACGCGTGGACGGTCGCCGACAGTCCCGACGGTGATGCGTTGTCGCCGGGGTCGCGCGGCCGGGTGACCAGCCGCTCGGCATCGTCGGCGGTGTCATGGAACCCGCCGTCGTCGGCCCGGAACCGGGTGAGTGCCACCTCCAGCAGCTCACCGGCGAGGGTCAGCCAGGCCGGGTCGGCCGTCGCCTCGACGAGCTTGAGGAAGCCTGCGGCCACGCAGCCATAGTCCTCCAGCACGCCGGCGTGCACCCCAGCCACCCCGTCGCGAGACACCCGCAGCAGCCGCCCGTCGCGCAGGTGGACGTCCCGCAGCAGCCGGGCTGCGGCCAGCGCCGCGTCGACGTAGGACGGCTCGTCCAGCAGCAGACCCGCGTCCACGAGACCGGAGATCGCGAGCCCGTTCCAGGCCGCCACGACCTTGTCGTCGCGGGCTGGCCCGACCCGGGTGGCACGGGCCTCGAACAGCCGGCGGCGTACGTCGGCCAGCCGGGCCGGGTCGGCGGGGTCGGCGAGCAGCTGGAGCGTCGAGGAGCCGTGCTCGAAGGTCCCGTGGGGTGTGACTGTGAAGACCTCGGCAGCCCAGCCGCCGTCCTCGTCGCCCAGCACCTCGCGGAGCTGGTCGGGCGTCCAGACATAGAACCTACCCTCGACGCCCTCGCTGTCGGCGTCGAGCGCGGACGCCAGCCCGCCCTCGGCGGTGCCGAGCTCGCGGATCATGAAGTCGGCGGTCTCGCGCGCGACCCGCTCCCCAAGGTCTCCGCCCCAGCGTGCATAGAGGCCGACCAGCTGGGCGTTGTCATAGAGCATCTTCTCGAAGTGGGGCACGACCCATTCCCCGTCGACGGAATAGCGCGCGAACCCGCCGCCGAGCTGGTCATAGATGCCGCCGCGCGCCATCGCCACCAGGGTCCCGTCGAGCATCACCCGGCCGGCGTCGCCCCGGAGTCGCAGGAACTCCAGCACCATGCTCGGCGGGAACTTCGGCGCACCGCCGAAGCCGCCGCGCGCCGCGTCGTACTGCCGCTCGAGCCGGCCGGTGATCTCGCTCAGCGCGGCGTCGTCGAGCGGCCGCTCTCCCGGCACCGCCGCCTGCAGCGGCTGGAGCTGCGCCCGGATCTGGGCGCCGACCTGGTGGATCTGGTCGAGGTTCTCGTGCCAGGCCTCCGAGATGGCGCCGACGAGCTGGCGGAACGACGGCTGCCCGTGGCGCGGCTGGTCGGGGAAGTAGGTGCCCGCGAAGAAGGGGTTGCCGTCGTGGTCGAGCACGCAGGTCATCGGCCAACCGCCCTGCCCGGTCATCGCCTGGGTGGCCTGCATATAGACGGCGTCGATGTCGGGCCGCTCCTCGCGGTCGACCTTNNACGAAGTGCTCGTTGAGATAGGCCGCGACCTCGGGGTCCTCGAAGGACTCGTGCGCCATCACGTGGCACCAGTGGCAGGCGGCATAGCCGACGCTCAGCAGCACCGGGACGTTGCGCGCTCGCGCCTCGTCGAACGCCGCCGGCTCCCACTCCCACCAGTCGACAGGGTTGTCGGCGTGCTGGAGCAGGTAGGGCGAGGTCGCCTGCGCGAGTCGGTTGGCCACCGCCCCAACCTACGCGGGCGCCCTCGACGCCGCCCCCGCCGGCGGGTCGACCAGGGGCCGCGGCAGGCGGCGTACGTCGGGAACCACGCTGACTGCCAGCGCGGCGGCCACCCCCACCACGCTCATGCCGACCAGCGTCGGCCGCAGCCCCACCTCGGCGCTGACCAGGCCGGCGAGCAGGTTGCCGAGCGGGATCAGCCCGGTGCTGGTGAGGTAGTCATAGCTCGAGACCCGCGACAGGGCGCGGTCCGGGATGTGCTCGCCGAGAGACGTCTCCCACAGCGTGAACGCGCCGGTCACGCAGATCCCGGCGAACAGCTCGAGCACACCGATCCCCCAAGCACCCAGGCCGCTGCCGATGAAGGCCGCCTGACAAGAGGCGCCGACGAGCATGAGCGAGGCGACGCGCAGCGCATGGTCCGGCCGCCAGCGCAGGAAGACCAGGTCGCCCAGGATCGACCCGATGCCGAAACCGACCGAGACGATCGCCCACGACCGGGCGCCGTCCAGCTCCTCGGCCATCAGGACCGGCCCGATCACAAAGATCGCCGGCAGCACGATCACGTGATAGGATGCCAGCCCGCCGAGGAAGGCCAGCACCCAGCTGCGGCCCCGCACCTCCCGCCATCCCTCGCGCAGCGAGGTCAGGAAGTGGTCGGTCGTGGCGGCCGGGTCCGCCTCGGCGACCGCGTCGGCCCGGCCCGACCGGAGCGGCAGCAGCAGCGCGATCGAGACCACGAACGTCACGGCGTCGAAGAGCAGCGCCCCGCCGGGGCCGCCGGCGACGGCGATCAGCACGCCCGCCAGCACCGGCCCGAGGATCGAGCCGACCGAGAACGACAGCCCGCGGAGGGCATTGGCCGGCTGGATGTTGGCCGCGCTGACCGTCGTCGGCAACAGGCCACTGAAGGCGGGGGCGAAGAACGCGTCGGCCGCGCCGTACGCCGCCGCGATGACTGCCAGGTGAGCCACCTCGGCGCGCCCCGTGAGCAGCAGGGTGGCCGCGACCAGCTGGCACACCAGGCGGACCAGGTCGGAGCCGACCAGGATCCACTTGCGGTCCCAGCGGTCGGCCCACACCCCGGCGGGCAGCGCGAGCAGCACGAACGGCAGGAACTGGGCCGCCGACACCAGCGCGACGCCAGCCACGTCGCCGCCGCTCGCCAGGACCGCGAACGGCAGGGCGACCATGGTGACGCGGTCGCCGAGGATCGACAGCACCTGGCTGCCGAAGAGCAGCCGGTACTGCGGCTCGTCACGCAGCACGACCGGCCACCGCACCCTCGTCAGCACGCCACGAGGATCGCGGCCCCGCGCGTGGCTGGGCAAGCGGGTTTGACGAGGGCATCGATCCGCCGACGACGACTCACCAGCACCACTTCTCGACCGAAACTGGCACTTCTCGGCCGAAGTTTGGGTCGAGAAGTGCCAGTTTCCCCGGCGCGCCGGGGAAACTGGCACCACCCAGAATTCAGGACGCCTTGCCGTCGCGCTCGGCGATGAGGTCGAGGGCGACGTCGGTGATCATGTCCTCCTGACCGCCGACCATGCGGCGTCGGCCGACCTCGAGGAGCAGGGTGCGGGCGTCGATGTCATAGAGCTCGGCGGCGCGCTCGGCGTGGCGGAGGAACGACGAGTAGACACCGGCATAGCCGAGGGTCAGCGTCTCGCGGTCGACCCGGACCGGGCGGTCCTGGAGCGGGCGGAC
>JAGQUE010000100.1:5810-6135 GCA_020438665.1 Nocardioidaceae bacterium
TCCTCGACGGCGACGACCGAGTTGGCCACCGACAGCGAGAGGTTCTCGTGGGCGTGGATGCCGATCTGGGTGCCCTCGTCGAGCACGTCGCGATAGGCGCGCACCCGGTCGCGGACGCCGTCCATGGTCAGCCGGCCGCCGGAGTCGGTCACATAGACGCAGTGCGCGCCGTAGGACTCCATCAGCTTGGCCTGCTGGGCCAGGGACCCGTGGTCGCTCATGTGCGACATCATCAGGAATCCCGACACGTCCATGCCGATCTCGCGCGCGGTGGCGATGTGCTGCGCGGCGACGTCGGCCTCGGTGCAGTGGGTGGCCACCCGCA
>JAGQUE010000709.1 GCA_020438665.1 Nocardioidaceae bacterium
GAGCGATACTTGGCCCGGTCGAAGGGCAGCCCCATCGAGGTCGTGGTGCAGACGTCCCAGGTGACCTCGAGGTCATAGCCACCGGCGTCGGCGTACTCGGCCAGCGCCTCGGCATAGCGCATCTGGGTGCGCTCGTCGTCGGTCTCCATGAGAGCCCGCTCGCAGTCGTCGACCCGGCGGTGCGCCTGCTGGACCCGAGCCGGCGCCACGGAGAGCAAGAGGTCGGCCACGGTCGGGTCGGCGGCGCCATCGACGACGCCGTGGCCGACGAACTGGCGCATCACACCGAGCCCGCCCGAGCGGGTCACCGCACCGCCGTGAGGTGCCAGGTCACCGGTGATGATGCGCAGCAGCGTGGTCTTGCCGGCCCCGTTGGCACCGACCAGCGCGACCTTCGCTCCGTCCCCCACGCGGAACGACACGTCGTCGAGCAGCACCCGCCCGTCGGGGAGCTCGAATCTCACGTTGGCGACGTCGACATGACCCACGAGCGACCATTCTCCGTTCTGGGGCGGCGCGGCGCACCCGGGTTTCAACCGACGCGGCGGATCCGCACGTTGTCGAACAGGATCACCTGGGTGCCGGCGTTCGTGTACTGCTTGTAGGTACCGAGCTTGAAGAAGACGATCGGGGTGTCCGGCTTGCCGCACTGGTCGTTGCGGTCCTTGTTCCGGCCGTGCCGCGAAGCGACCAGGCGCCCGTCCTGCCAGACCTTGACCAGACCCCTGCGCGTCTGCGAGGGCGTGAGCCGGACCTTCCAGTGCACCCAGGTCCGCACGGTCAGGCGGTGTCGCCACACGTCGTGATCGGCCAGCGCGCCGGACGGCGCCTGTCGCGCCGGCTGGTTGTTGATGTTCACGCCGTAGCGCCCCCGCGCCAGCGTCAGGCTGACCGGGTTGCGACCCGATACGCACTCCCAGGCGATCTCGCCGCCGGGCTTGCGGTGAGGCGTCCCGTGGAACTGCACGAACGTCATCCAGCTCGGCGCGTCGTCGACGTCATAGCGCTTCACATAGGTGTCGAACTCGATGGCATAGCCGTGGTCGTCGCGGAACCTGTTGTGGAAGGTCGCGCTCCCGGGGGCGAGCTCGGTGCGGTAGGGGTTCGGCCTGTTCGGCGATGACCTCGCCGACATCGACCAACCCTTCCGTGGCCCCGGCGTCCGGACCAGGGTGGGGTACGACGGCGGCAGCTCCCACTGCTGCACGACCCAGTCCGTCGTGCTCCAGGGCGGGGCGTCGCCCCACGGCGGCTCGTGGTCGAAGTCGTCGGCGAACACCAGCCGGCGGTGCCCCGACGGAGCTGCCTGAGCCCCCTCGGCCAAGGACCCGCCGAGGAGGACGAGCACGGACGCGATCACCGCAGTCGGGACGAGGGGGTGACGCGTCATGCCCTCAGGCTAGTGAGACGTCAGCGCCGCAGCTGCTTCGGCAAGGGGACCGACCTGTCGAGGCCACCGGACCAGCCGGGCGAGAGCGCCCAGTAGAGATCGCGCTCGGTGAGCTCGTGGAGGGTGCCGCTCAGCGCGATCCGGTTGCCCTGGCGGCACTGGTCGGTGAGAGTGACGACGAACTGGCCCCCGAGCACGATCTGGGTGTCGTCGGTCCCGGCACAGCCGGTGGAGCCATCGACGACCCGCCCCCGGCCGATCTCCGACAGTGCCGTCGCGGTGTCCTCGGCCGACAACAGCTCGCTCTGCTGGAGCCAGCCGTCACCGCCATAGCGGCAGATCGACAGGTGGTCGGCGTCGAGGTACTCCCCGCGGTGTGTGGTGTCGAGGCTGGTCCAGCAGTTGTTGGGGTCGACGTCCACCGAGGCGGCGAAGTCGAGGACGCGACGGGCGGCCGCCCGGTCCTCGGCCACGACGAGTGCTCCGGCATGGTCGGTGACGGTGAAGCCCACCCAGGCGCCGGGCGGATAGAGCGCCCCCACCGAGTCGACCGGCTCGAAGCGGGTCACCTCGCCGGCCCGGGCACCCAGCACGTCCGGCGCGGCGACGCCAGGGTCGAAGAACCGCACGCCGTAGCCGATCTGAGGCTCACACCCCACGAGGGTCTGGAAGCCCTCGGGCCGTTGGACGCCGGCCAGTCCCTCCGGGCCTCGCCCGTCGGCGGACACGCACCACTGGTCGAGGGACCCGTGGCCCCACGAGTCCGGCACCTGGAGCGTCAGGTCGCGCCAGGTCTCGACCCGCCACCCCTCCGCCGCGCCGGGCAGCGGCGAGTCGGAGGCGACGACGGGCGGGGTGCTGTCGGCTCGGCCACCGCTGCCCCGGCCGAGACTCAGCCCCACCGGCACCGCGACGGCCACCGCGGCGACGGCGATGACGGCGCCCC
>JAGQUE010000710.1 GCA_020438665.1 Nocardioidaceae bacterium
GACCGCCGCTTCACCCTGGCCGCCGGGCTGCTCGAGCTCGCCGACCGCGAGTTCTCCGAGATCCGCGACCGGCTGCGCTCCCACCTCGCCGAGCAGGAGAACGACGGGGAGCTCGCCGAGGACCCGCGCATCACCGCGCCCGAGCTGGCCGCCTTCCTCGCCGGGCAGTACGCCGACGCCGACTGGTCGCGCACCGACCATTACGTCTGGATCTCCGGGCTGCTGCTCGAGCTCGGCATCACCTCGCTCAGTGAGCTCGCCGAGGTGATCCGCCGCATCGACAGCGGAGCGCTCGAGGCCAAGCTGGGCTATCGCCAGCGCACCGGCGCCGTACGCCGGCTCGACGACGTCCTGCTGGCGGCCTACGGCGAGCGCTATGTGCAGCTTCGCGGCAACGCCCACCGGACCGCGCTGCTGACCGAGCGGCTGTCCAAGATGACCGCCGCGAGCACCTGAGCGCCCGACCAGAGTCCTAGAAGCGCTGCCAGTCGGGCTTATGGGCGTAGGTCTCCTGGTAGTAGGCCCTCAGCTGCAACAACGACGCCGCCGGCTCGTCGACCACGATCGTGACGGTCGGGTGCAGCTGCATCGCGCTGGCCGGCCACATCGCGCTCACGGCGCCCTCGACGCACTCGTGCACCGCGGCCGCCTTGCCCTCGCCGGTCGCGAGCACCAGCAGATGGCGCGCATCGAGAATGGTGCCCACCCCCTGGGTCAGGCAGTGTCGCGGCACGGCGGCGAGGTCGCCCCCGAAGAACCGGGCGTTGTCGGCCCGCGTCTGCGAGGTCAGGGTCTTGATGCGGGTCCGTGACGCGAGCGAGGACCCCGGCTCGTTGAACGCGATGTGGCCGTCGGAGCCGAGTCCCAGGATCTGGAGGTCCACACCGCCGGTCTCGGCGATCAGCCGCTCATAGTCGGCGCACGCCGTGGCGAGGTCGGCGGCCAGCCCGTCCGGGCCGTGGACCCGGGCCGGGTCGATGTCGACCCGGCTCGCGAAGAGCGTGTCGATCACGGTGCGGTAGCGCTCGGGGTGGCCCGCGTCGAGGCCGACGTACTCGTCGAGCATGAACGCCGAGCAGCCCGCGAAGGACAGCGCCCCCGCCGCCACGCGCGCGGCCAGCTCGTCATAGAGGGCGACCGGGCTGGAGCCCGTCGCCAGTCCGATGACGGCGTCCGGCTTGCGCGACAGGGTCCTGGCGACCAGGTCGGCCGCCACCACGGCGACCTCCTCGGGGGAGGCGAGCACGATGACTTCCACGCGAGCACGATAATGGTCGGCGACGGCCGAAGGAGGGTGCACCGTGACGTCAGCGACCGGCGCCTCGGCGGCGGGGTCCCGCGCGGGCGGCGTGCGCCTCCACGGCCGGCTCGTCGCGGACGGCGCCGACCTCGCCGACGGCGTGGTGGTGGTGCAGGAGGGCCGGGTCGCCTTCGCGGGGCCGGCCGGGGCCCTGCCCGCGGAGCTGACCGACGTCCCGACACCGGACGGATGGCGCCGCGACCTGGTGCTGATGCCGGGGCTGGTCGACATCCACTGCCACGGGGCGGCCGGCGGCGAGTTCGGTGCGGGCCTCGACGATGCCCGCCTCGCCGCGCGGCATCACCTGGCTCACGGCACGACGACGCTCGTGGGCAGCATCGCCTCACGGGTCCCCGACGACCTGGTCCACGCCGTCGCCGAGGTGGCGGCCCTGACCGCCGAGGGCGTGCTCGCCGGGGTCCACCTCGAAGGCCCCTTCCTGTCCGACGCCCGGCGCGGCGCCCAGAACCCGGCCGCCCTCTCCGATGTCGACGCAGCACTCGTGCATCGCGCGGTCGCGGCGGCCGCGGCGAGCGGGGCACCGATCCTGCACATGACCTATGCGCCCGAGCGCGACCCTTCAGCCGAGCTCCCGTCCCTGCTGGCCGACCACGGCGTCGTCGCCGACATCGGACACACCGATGCCGCGGCGAGCCTGGTCGCGACCGCGCTGGCCGGCGTACGCCGGGTGGCGCCGCGGGGCGGGCGACCGCTGGTCACCCATCTGTTCAACGGGATGCCGCCGCTGCACCACCGCAGCCCCGGACCGGTCGCGGCCGCCCTCGCCGCGGCCGGCCGCGGTGACGCCGTCGTGGAGCTGATCGGGGACGGTGTCCACCTGGCTCCCGAGACCGTGCGCATGGTCTTCGAGACGGTCGGACCGTCGTCGATCGCGCTCGTCACCGACGCGATGGCGGCCTGCGGCATGCCGGACGGCCACTATCGGCTGGGCCGTCTCGATGTCAGCGTGACCGACGGGACCGCTCGGCTGACCGACGGCGGGTCGATCGCCGGAGGCACCGCGACCCTGCTCGACGTGGTCCGCTGGACGGCCACGACGGCCGGGGTCGCCCTCGCCGACGCGGTTCTCGCCGCGACGGCGACGCCCGCTGATGCCCTCGCGCTCCCTGCCGGCCGGCTCCGGCCGGGAGACCCCGCCGACCTGGTGGTGGCGTCGAGCGACCTCGAGCTCGTGCTGGTGCTGCGCGACGGTCGGGTGGTCACCCTAGATCCGGGGGCCGGCGACGCCGAGGTCTAGGCGTCAGGCCCAGGTGGCCTCGTCCGACAGCCAGCGCAGCAGCTCGCCCGGCGTGTGCGTCGCAAAGCTGCTGTCGCCGTCGACGGGCACCACCACATGCAGGGCATAGCCCTGCTGGAAGGTGACCGTGTACTCGCCGTGGCTGGTGTGCACCTGCGCCACCGTCAGCGGCCAGAGGTCGGCGCCGAGGAGGCCCGCCGGGCCGGCGGAGATCGACATGTGCCGGTCCCGGGTCAGCAGGTCCACCGAGTGCATGGGGCCCTCGGGGGTGTCGGCCCAGCGCACCTGCGCATAGGCGACCGGCGCCTGCGCGGTGAGGACGTCGATCTCCTCGAACGTGGACTCCGGGATGGGCCGAGCGATCCCGGCGAGCAGCTCGCGCAGGGGAATGGCCCCGCGGACGTCAACAGTCATTCCCTGAACCTTCCATCGCGTGCGAGCGGCTGTCATCGCACCAGTGGTTGAAAGATCGGCCACGATGGTGCGCTGCTGAGACGTTCGGGTCGCCTCCGGGACCGATTCCGACAATGTGACGGTCCCGTCGCGGCCATCGGGCCTCCGACGACCTAGCATGTGCTCGTCGCTCGGCACGCAGTCGTCGGCGCCGGGGTCGGAAACGGGGGGACGTGCAATGCGCCGAATCGTGGTGTTCCTGATGGCGGTCCTGCTGGCGACGACCTGGGCACCCGCCTCGGCCAAGGGCTGGGAGCCCGATGCCGGCGTCACGTTCAACACGCCCCATCCGTGGGGAGGCCGCGCCGAGCGCGCCAAGATCGTGCTCAAGGTCGAGCAGGCCATCCGCCACATCAGGCCGTCCAAACGCGACCCACACCCCCAGCTGCTGATCGCCGCCTACCTCTTCGACCGGCAGGCCAGCGCCGACGCCATCATCGGCGCCTGCCGACGAGGCGTGTCGGTCCGCGTGATCATCGACAGCCACGTCGTGTCTCGGCCGTTCCGTCGCATCGTCACCGCGCTCAACGCCGACAACGTCCGCGACGCCAACCACGACGGCGTTCCCGACCACAAGCCGCGCTCCGGCCCGTGCAACCGGCCGCTCCATCGCAAGGCTGGCGACGGGTCCGGCCACGCCGTCCCGCTGATGTCCGTCGGCGAGGTCCGACGGTCGCTGCGCGAGCCCAAGGGCACCCCGATCCAGTGGGGCAAGGACGCCAGCTATGTCCTGAAGTGCTCCGGCAGCTGCCGTGGCGCTCCGGATGCCAACATGCACGCCAAGATCTACGCCTTCTCCAGCGTCGGGACCGCCGACAACGTCGTGATGCTCGCCTCGACCAATCTCAACGGTGGCGGCGTCAACACCGGGTGGAACGACCTCTATGTGATGAAGGACCGGCCCAAGACGTTCGACTTCGTCCGGACCATGCATCGCGAGATGACCAAGCAGACCCATGCCGGCCGCAAGCTCGTGCAGCTCATCGATGGGCCCTTCACCATGCGGTTCTTCCCGATGGTCGGCGTCGGTAGGAAGCGGGACCCGCTCATGGTCGACCTCCGCAAGATCCGGTGCACCAGCGACTTCGGTCCCACTCAGCTCTATATCCAGCAGTTCTGGTGGAACGGCCCTCGCGGCGTCAACATCTGGAACAAGGTCCGCAGCCTGGCGATCGACGGGTGCAAGGTGCACATCATCTTCGGTGCCGTCGATCGTCACCTCCAGGACCGGATGCGCGCGGCCCGGCGAGCCGGCCTGATCGAGTTCTACAACAGCCGGGTCGACACCGACGGCGACGGGATGGCCAACACCCGCACCCACATGAAGTCGCTGGCGATCCGCGGCACCTATGCCGGGAACCGTCACTACGCCGGGGTGTGGACCGGGACGGCCAACTGGGCGACGGGCTCGCTGACGCGCGGCGACGAGGTGACACTCAACGTCGAGAGCGCCAAGCTCTACGGCCGCTACCTGCACCAGTGGTTCGTCGTACGCTCGCACTCGCGCGTGGACTAGCGGCCCACCCGACGGCGGTCGGCGTCACGCGAGGTGGAGCTCCGTGGATGCCGTCGAGGCGGCGACGAGCCTTCCGGAGGCGACGACGAAGGCAGGTGCCTCGTGGTGGGCCAGGACCTGCCGCACGGTGCTACGTCGGTGCACGACCAGGTCGGCGTTCCCACCCGGCTCGAGCCGGTGCCCGGCCACCCCTAGCACGCGGGCGGCGGTGGTCGTCACGGCGTCGTACACAAGGTCGAGCCCGGCCGCATCGACCGCGTTGAGCGCATGAGCGGCGAGGAAGGCCACCTCGAGCAGGTTGTGCCGCCCGAAGGGGTAGTAGGCGTCCTCGATGTCGTCCTGGCCAAGCGCGACGGGCACCCCCAGCGAGGTGAGCTCGCGGACCGGCAGGTGCAACGGCCCGGTGTGTGGGTCGCTCACGAACCCGAGGCCAGCCCGCTTGACCAGCCCGGCCAGTCGCTCCAGCGTGGGCCGTGGGTAGAGGCCGACCGCCCGGGCGTGGGCGGCGACGCCGCGCCCGACGAGGCCATGCTCGACCATCGCCTCGGCGAGCATCTGCGTGGTCTGCAGCGATGGGTCGCCCGCGTCGTCGACGAGCATCGCCACGCGCCGGCCATGGCTGCTGGCGAGCCGACACATCCGGCGCACGTGCTCGCGGGCCTCGGCATCGGTGTGCTCGATCCACGGGATGCCACCCACGACGTCGGCACCGAGGCCGACGGCCTCGGTGACCAGGTCCTCGGCGCCCGGGTCGCGGAGCAGGCCGTCTTGTGGGAAGGCGACGACGTGGAGGTCGATCACGCCACGCAGCTCCTCACGCAGCGCCAGCAGCGGGAGCACGCCCTCGAGTCCGGCGGCGGTGTCCACGTCGGCGAAGGCAAGGACGTGTCGGACGCCGAAACGGAGCCCCTCGAGCAGCGCCTGGCGGGCATGGTCGGCGATCCAGCTCCGGTCATAGGACGCCTTCACCGCCGAGGCCAGCTCGATCGAGGTGAGGGCCGAGGCCATGTCGCCGGAGGTGTACGCGGTGAGCGCGGCGTCGCCGATGCGGTCCAGGGTGTGCACCTTGTCCAGGTGCAGGTGCCCGTCCACGAAGCTCTCGGTGACCAGACCTCCAGCAGCGTCGAGCTCAACGGTTGCGGCGATGCGGTCCTGGGTGACGGTGACGACGCGGCCATCCTGGACACCGACCTGCCACCGGCCGGGCCGGTCGCGCAGCGTGGCGTCCATGATCGCGAGCTGATGAGTGACCACGAAGCCCATCGAACCGGCATCGACGCCGTCCGACTAGGGCACAGGTTGCCGACCCGGACGGCCCCTGGTTGGCACGTCCCGCCCGAGGCCGACGCCGGCCGACGCCAATACAGCTAGGCGCCGTGCTGGCCGCAGAAGCCGCCCCGTTCATCGAACCTCGGGTAGGCAAAGGTCTTGGTGATCCGATCCCTCAGGTAGCGGACGTCAGGCCCAGCGACGGCCTTGTAGAGGGTGATGCGGATCTTGACTCGCCACTCCGCGTAGTACAGGGAGCCGCCCCAGTTGGTCTTGTCGGAGATGGTGGCCGTTGCATAGCCCGAGCCGGCGCGAACAGACCATTTCTTGCCCGTGCCGCTGGGCGAGTCGAACGTCTTCCAGCCGCCCCCGACCTTGGGCGCCTGCCACTCGGCCTTCCACTTCACGTAGTAGGTGCCGGCTCCCCCGTAGCGCCACGCCTCGAACTTGCCCAACGCCTTCACCTTCGTCTTGAAGGTGTCGCAGTTGGTCCATGACTTGTTCTTGTTGAACACGACACCTTCCGAGGCACTGGCCGGCGACGCCAGTCCAAGCGTCCCGACGAGCGCCAGAAGGATCGCGGCGATGATGGCTCTGGGGTTCACGATGGAAGTCCTTCGGTCGGTCTGGCGGCCACGAAGGTTGTTCGGGCCTATCCCAACTCCGACCAGCCCGAGCCCCATGCCGGAGACCGCAGACGCTAGACGACTTCAATGCGGCCGGACACCCGCCGAGCGAACTACCCGCGCCGTCCATGTGCGGGAACGCAAACCCCTGGCGCGCCCGTAGGGATTCGAACCCC
>JAGQUE010000711.1 GCA_020438665.1 Nocardioidaceae bacterium
GTGGCGGCGCCGGCGGCGACGCAGGAGGGGCACAGGCCCCAATAGATGACTTCGGCCTCGTCGATCAGGAAGCCCTGGTCGTCGGAGGCGGTCAGGCACGGGGTGTAGGACACGGCGCAGTCGACGTCGGCGATGGCCCCGCAGACGCGGCACACGATGTGGTGATGGTTGTCGCCGACCCGCAGCTCATAGCGCGCGACCGACCGGGAAGGCTGGATGCGACGGATGACGCCGGCATCGGTCAGCGCGTGCAGGGCGTCATAGACGGTCTGGTGCGCGACCTCGGGCAGCTCCGCGCGTACGGCGTCGATGAGCGACTCGGTGTCGGCGTGCGGGTTCGCGCCGATGGCTCCGAGCAGGGCCACGCGCGGCTTGGTCACCCGGAGGGACGCGCCGCGCAGCCGCTCCGGGAAGTCCGCGTGATCGCCCACACAGGCACTCTCGTCCGCTTTCTTGAATAAGTCAAGATATTCCGTCCCGACAGATGACGGCCAGGACGGCATCCCACACCTGGTCGAGAGTGATGCCGGGGACGGCGTCGGCGAGAGCTCGGGATCGGCGACGAGGGCGGACGCGGCGCCGCCCTCGAGGAGGGCCAGCGGTCGGTGGCCCAGCGGGTTCCTCATGGCCGCTGCCGGCCCGGATCGCTGATGGCGCGACCGCACCGGCGTCGTCGTTCCGTAGGCTTCGGGCCCGCGTGATGACCGACGACCCGGTTGCCGCCTCCCGCGCGGCTAGGATCGCTGAGGCAGGAACAGCCAAGGAAGCAGACCGGAGCGAGACATGGCGCGTGGGGACCACCTCTGTGTCAGCCGAGGGCGCCGCTACACCCACCACGGCATCGACTGTGGCGACGGCACCGTCATCCACTACGTGGGGCCGCGCGGCACGGTTCGCTATGTCGGGCGCACCTCGATCGACCACTTCGCCCGCGGGTCGGTGGTGATCCGGCGTTCCTATGAGCAGCGACTTGCGCCGGAGGAGACCGTACGCCGGGCCGAGTCACAGCTCGGCTCGGTCGGCTACAGCCTGGTGCGCAACAACTGCGAGCACTTGGCCACCTGGTGCTGCACAGGCAGGAAGGCCAGCAGCCAGGTACGCCGTTGGGCCCTCGCCGTCCAGAGCACGCTCGGCTCCTTCCTCGCGGCGCAGGCCCTGGGCGTGCACGTCCTCGTCGTCGGCACCCTGGGCGCCGGCATCTATGCCCTGACCAGGCCGCTGCGGCGGCGATGACTCGGGACACCCGGTCACGAGCGCGCCGTCTCGTCGACGAGGTCACCCGCTTCCTCGCCGTGGGAGGGCTGGCCACCCTCCTCTCGATCGTGGGCTTCAACGTGCTGGTCCACGGCGCGTTCGTCGGCGTCGCACCACTGAGCGACCAGCCGATCCCGGCCTACGTCGTCGTCAATGCGGCCGCGGGCTACGTCGCCTACCTTGGCCTGCGGTGGTGGGCGTTTAGCCATCGCGACGTTGCCGACCCGATCCGCAGCGTGTTCCTGTTCTTCGCGCTGGGCGCGGCGACGATGTTGATCCCTGTCGCCTTCCTGGCGACCAGCCGCTATGTGCTCGGTCTCTCCGACCCCCTCGCGGACAACATCTCCGCCAACGTCCTCGGCCTTGGCGCCAGCACCGCAGCACGCTTCTGGCTGTTCCGCCGCTACGTCTTCCTCGAGCCGCCGCACCGCAGCGCCTCGACCGCGCTCGGTCAATAGGCGTCGCGCTCGCGGGGGTCGAAGTCCGGCTGATCCGGCCTGCTCAGCTGGTCCTCGGGCGCACGATCAACCGCGTCGGCCGTGCTCTCTGCCTGGTCCAGCGCCTCCTCGGCGGGGACCCCCTCGGCACCCA
>JAGQUE010000712.1 GCA_020438665.1 Nocardioidaceae bacterium
GTCACCGACGACGAGATCGCAGCCTATGTCGCCACGGGCGAGCCGCTCCACGTCGCGGGGGCCTTCACCGTCGACGGGCTCGGCGGCCCGTTCGTGACCGCGATCGAGGGCGACTACCACAACGTGGTCGGCCTCAGCCTCCCGCTGCTGCGAGAGCTCATGGCCGAGCTCGGCCGGTCATGGACCGAGCTCTGGGCAGGCCACGGCACCCGAGTGCCGTGACCTGACCGGTCAGGGGTGGCTCAGGCGGCCAGCTCGAACGAGACGTGCAGCCGGGTGAGCTCGTCGCGGACACGGCAGAAGGCGCGCAGCCACATGATGTCGCCCACGCGGTCCGAGGTCAGCGTGTCGGTCAGGGCGTCGCTGAGGTGCGCGCGGCGCGCGATCTCGGCGAGCTGCTCGCTCTCGGCGCGGAGGGCCGGCACGACGGCATCGATGCCGGCCTCGTCGATGCGGACCGCCAGGTCGGAGATGGTCATGGTCACTCCCTCCTTCATCGTCATGTCCACGAAGGTAGGTGGAAACTTCCATCACGTCCAACGATGGAATCTTCTACAGTTGATCAGATATTGTGATGAAACCATGCCATCCCTCGAGAACGTCACGTTCCGCCACCTGGCGGCGCTCCGAGCCGTCGCCGAGGAGCGTTCCTTCGGTGAGGCATCTCACGTCCTCGGCTACTCCCAGTCGGCGGTGAGCCAGCAGATCGCCGCCCTCGAGAAGCATGTCGGCGGTCCCGTCTTCGACCGTCCAGGCGGACCCAAGCAGGTCGAGATCACCCCGCTGGGCCGGCTGCTGCTCGAGCACGCCGACAAGCTGCTGGGCCGGCTCGCCGCTGCCGAGGCGGACCTCCGCGCGTTCCGGTCAGGCCGCCACGGCGCGCTCGCGGTCGGGGTCTTCCAGAGCGTCTCGATCCGGGTGCTGCCGCTCGTGCTGCGCGAGTTCCGCACCGACCACGACGACATCGAGCTCCGGCTCCACGAGTCCGACGACCCCGACAGCCTGATCCGGCTGCTGCGCGAGGGCGAGCTCGAGGTGACCTTCGTCGAGGCCACCGCCCAGGAGGCCGACTGGAGCGGCCTGCGGCTGCTGCGCCTGTTCGACGACCCGTTCGTGCTGATGAGCCCGCCCGACGAGGCTCCCGGCGATGCCCGCGGGGCGACGTTCGACGTCCACCAGCTCACCGGCCTGCCGCTCGTCGGTGAGTTCGACTCGACACCACAGCGCCAGCTCGAGGCACGGCTCCGGGCCGAGGGCGTCAACCCGACGCTGATGTTCCGCAGCCGCGACAACGGCGCCATCCAGGCGATGGTGCGCGCCGGCATCGGCCACGCGGTGATGCCGGCCCTCGCCGTCGACGAGGACGACCCCGAGGTGGTGATCCGTCGCCTCGACCCCGGGATCCCGCCCCGCACGATCGGCCTCGCCTGGCGCGACCACCGCACCCTCTCCCCCGCCGCCGAGGCCTTCATCGCCATCGCCGACCGCCTCGGCCGCCGCATGGCCGAGGGCCCCACCCTGCTGGGCGCCGTCGACTGACCG
>JAGQUE010000101.1 GCA_020438665.1 Nocardioidaceae bacterium
ACATCACCGGCGTGGCCCGCTCCGCCGCCGACACCACCAGCGCCGCGTCCTCCACCAGCGAGGCCGCCGAAGAGCTCGCCCGCCTCGCCGCCGGCCTGCAAGGCCTCGTCGGACAGTTCAGGTACTGAGGTCGCGTGGTCGAGGGGCCGACGGCCCGTCGACCCGGGACACCCCCGCCAGGGCCCGCAGGGTCGTCCAGGCCCGGGTGGCGAGCTGAAGCTGGAAGCGTGTGTCCGGGTTCGCGATGTCCAGCCCGGTCAGCTCGCAGGCCCGGCCGATCCGGTAGCGCACCGTGCTCCGGCCGACGCCCAGGGACCGCGCGGTGGCGTCATAGCCGCCACCGGTGTCGACGAAGCGCGCCAGCGTCATGACGAGGTCACCACCACGCTGCTCGTCATAGTCCAACAGTCGCCCCAGCCAGCGCCGTACGAACGTCTCGACCCCTGCGGGGTCGGTCGCCTCGGACAGGAACTGATAGACGCCGAGGTCGTCGTAGGCGACGACGCCGTTTCGACCTTCGCCTGCGGCTGCCAGCCTCAGGCTGAGCTCGGCCTCCCGGTGGGAGCGGGGGTAGTCGTCCGGTGAGCGACACAGGCTGCCGACCCCGGCGTGAAGGCGTCGGCGGTCGATGAGACTCACCAGAGCGGTGGGGAGCCGGTACGGCGATGCGACCGCCCCGTCGTCTGGGGCCACGACGATGGCCACGACGGTGTCGCCTCGTGGCATCAGCAGCAACCGCCGCCCCGGAAGGGCCGTCCGGATCTCCGCCACCAGGTCGGTGGCCTGACCCGACCCCGTCGCACTGAGGACGACGACGCGGTGAGGCAGCCCGAGGTCGTGGCCGAGTGCCCGCGCTCGTGCCCCGACGCCCTCGTCCGCACCACCGAGCAGTGCCGCCACCAGGTCGACGCCGAGCCTCAGCTCGGTCTCGGCGATGCTGTGGAGCCTGGCCAGCTCCATGGCCAGCACGGTGGCGGCGTGCTCGAGTGCCATGGTCTCCTGCTCGCCGATGACCGACTCCGCACCGATCAGATAGATCAGGGCCACCAGGTCGCTGCGTGGACGGGCGGCGGCGAGGAGTCGGTCCTCCTCCTGGATCGGCCGTCCGGACCGCAGCGCGCGGTGGGCTAGGTCGGCGGGAGCGGCTGCGGACAGCGCGCGAGTCGGTGGGGCGGTCTCCGGGCCCGCGCGGCCCAGGACGTTGCCCCGGTCGTCCTCGATGACGGCCGGCAGTCCCGTGAGCTCGAACAGCGCACGCACGATCCCGGCGTAGCCCTCGAGGTTGAGCGCCACGGCGGTGAAGCGGTCGTGGATGCGGTTCTTGTGCTCGAGGGTCGCCACCGTGTCGGCGAGTGCCGCGTTGGCGGTGGCATGGTCGGCATGAAGCCGAGCGTTGGTGATGGCGATGCCGGTCTGTTGGGCGAGGGATCTCAGGAGCGGGATCTTGTCGGGGGACAGCGGCTCGTGGTTGACCACGAGAAGGTGCCCGACGGCGCCTTCGAGCCCATGGAGCGGGCACGCCCAGGCCCAGCTGTTGCCGCCCGCGTCCACACGGCCGCCCGCCGGGGGGAGGTTGCGAAGCTGCCGGCGCACGCGCACCCCGGTGGCTGGGTCGTCGGCGGGCGGGCCACCGTGCCAGCCGATGCCGTCGAGGTGGACCGACACCAGTCCGCAGTCCACGAGGGCAGGGGTTGCGGTCCGGGCCAGGTGGAGGATCTCGTGCTCGTGGCGGCGCTCGGTCATGAGAAGCGAGAGCGCCAGCAGCCCGCGCACGGTCGACAGCTCCTTGCGGAGCGTCAGCTCCGACTCGGCCATGGTGAGGTCGCGCGACCGTGTGTCACGCGTGGGCGATGAACTCGTCGCCGGTGAGGTGGTGGGGGTTCTCCAGCAGGAGTCCGCCCATCAGGATCCGCGGATGGGTCTTGATGAGATCCAGCAGGACGCCGCCGCCGACCTTGGCGAGGTCATAGAGGCACAGCACCGCCTGGGGGAAACGGTCCACGAACGCATTGGCCCACGACTCGTAGCGGACCACGCTGTCACGCCGCGGAGGCACCCGGTCCAGCCACGACATCTCGCCGAGCACCCAGGCGAACCCATAGCTGGCCTCGTCCTGCAATGCGCGCGCTCGTGACTCCCAGAAGGCGATCATGCCGTCCTCGTCGAACCGGCCACGTTGGAGGTAGGTCTGCTCGGCGTCATAGAGCTCCAGCTGCCCCGAGCTGAGGCAGTCGTCCAGGTCGACCGTGCCGGTCAACCGGTTGCGCAGCTCGACCGGCGCCACCGAGTCGACCACGGCGATGCATTTGTCGCCGCTTGTCAACGCCCCGCTGAGGAAGGGCATGAGCAGGGCGTCGCGCTCGGCCTCGCCGTAATAGAAGCCGCAGACGTGATCGCCGGGCTCGAGCGTGAGGCCCGGCAGCTGCAAGGGATCGGTCATCGTTCGCTCCTCCGGTCGAGCGGCATCTCGTCCAGGCGTCCCACAGTGATAGGCGTCACGCTCAGCAGCCCCGGGTGTTCCGGGCGGCGGAACGAGGTCTGGCCGGTCGCGGCCACAAGGTCACCGGATTCGGCCCTGTCCGGCCATGGTCCTGGGTCGCCCGCGGTCCCTAGCGTGCGGCGCACCTCACGTGGTCCACGGCGACGCGCCGTGCGTGCGAAAGGAACCCCGATGCCTGCACTTGCCCGCTCCGACTGGTACGACCTGACCCGGGACATGAACTGGGACCTCACCTATGTGACCGAGGAGCAGGCGTTCCCCGACCTCCTGTCAAAGAGCTTCGGCATCCCGGCCCACGACTGGTGGGTCTGGGACGAGCCCTACAAGATCACCTACTCCGACTATGTGCAGAACCAGGCCGGCAAGGACCAGGGGCTGTTCTCGGTCAACAACGTGGTGAGCCGCTCGAAGATCTTCGACAACCTGGAGCCCGGCTGGAAGGCCGCCGTCATCGCTCACTACGGTGCGATCGCCGTCGCGGAGTACCAGGCCGGCATCGGCGAGGCCCGGATGGCGCGGTTCGGCCGCGCCGCCGCGTGGCGCAACATGGCGACGTACGGCACGCTGGACGAGACCCGCCACGGCCAGCTGCAGACCTACTTCCCCTATACCGCGCTGGCCAAGGAGCCGCGGCTGGACTGGGCGCACAAGGCCTACCACACCAACGAGTGGGGCATCATCGCCGCGCGTCACCTGTTCGACGACATGTTCACCGCCAACGACGCCGTCTCGATGGCCATCCAGCTGACGTTCACCTTCGAGACCGGATTCACCAACCTGCAGTTCCTCGGCATGGCTGCGGACGCGATGAAGGTCGGTGACATCGACTTCGGTGCTCTCATCTCCTCGATCCAGACCGACGAGGCGCGGCACGCCCAGCAGGGCGAGCCGACGCTCAAGATCATGGTCGCGGCCGGCAAGAAGCAGGAGGCCCAGAACCTGCTCGACCGGATGTTCTGGCGGGCCTGGAAGATCTTCTCGCTGCTCACCGGCCTGTCGATGGACTACTACACGCCGCTGGAGCACCGCACGCACTCCTTCAAGGAGTTCATGGACGACTTCATCAACAAGCAGTTCATCGACCAGTTCCGCGACCTCGGGCTTGAGAAGCCCTGGTATTGGGACCACTTGCTCAACGAGATGAACTGGCTCCACCACGCCTACCACATCGGCGTCTACTACTGGCGCCCGACGGTGTGGTGGAACCCGGTCGCCGGCGCCGCTCCCGAGGAGCGGGCGTGGCTCGAGGAGAAGTACCCCGGCTGGAACGACAGCTTCGGCAAGTACTGGGACGTGATGGGCGACAACGTCCGCGCCGGGCACCCCGAGCTGACTCTGCCTGAGACGTTCCCCATGGTCTGCAACAGCTGCCAGGTGCCGGTGTGTACGCCGGCCGGCTATGCCGCCGGCTACCTGGACAGCCCGGTCCCGCCCCAGCTCGACCTGGACGGCCGCCGCTACACGTTCTGCTCCGAGCCCTGCAAGTGGGTCTTCGAGCAGGACCCCGACCAGTTCAAGGGTCACCTGTCGATCATCGACCGCTTCCTCGGGGGCGTCATCGACCCGCCGACCATCGATGGCGCACTGGCCTATATGGGTCTCTCGCCCGAGGAGATGGGCCAGGACGGCACCGACTACGCCTGGGCCCACGCGACCGCGACCGACTCGCAGACCGCTCCCTGACCACCGGCCACCGACCACCGAGGAGAGACAACATGGCGCTGTTCCCCGTGCTGGGAATCACCGAAGGCGACTTCGTCGTCGTGCTCGCACCCATCGACGACACCGACCCGATGAGCGTGGTCGCCGAGAAGATCGCTTACCACGGCGTCGGCAAGCGCGTCGCCGACCCCGGCCGCCCGCTCCACGTCCGGTACCAGGGCAGCGTGCTCGACGACGACGCCACCGTCATCGACGCCGGCTGCACCGCCATGGACGTCCTGGAGGTCGTGTTCGGATGACCGAGGAGATCCGCTGGCTGCCCGCCGTACCGGAGGAGGAGCTCTGGGAAGGCGACCTGCTCGACGTCGAGATCGACGACGACCAGGTGCTGCTGGTGCACCTCGGCGGCGGACCGATCAAGGCCTACCAGGGCATGTGCCCGCACCAGGAGGTGCTGCTGGCGGACGGTGAGTGGAACCCCGACACCGGGCACCTCGAGTGCCCCGGGCACAAGTGGGAGTTCGACATGAGCACGGGAGCCGGTCTCAACCCCACCGGCTGCCAGCTCTTCGAGTTCCCGGTCCGGGTGCAGGACGGCAAGGTCGAGGTCGGGGTCCCGCAGGACGGGGAGCGTCACTACTACCGCTTCAGCACAGCGGGCGACTGAGAGAAGGACCCATGGAGCAGCAACACGTCAAGATGGTCGGCCCGGTGGTTCGTGGGCTGGACCCCATGCTCGCCGAGGCGGTGATCACCGCCATCGAGGTCGACAACCCCGAGTGCGACGTCCTCGTCGAGGATGAGGGCGGCTATATCCGCATCACCACGCCGCAGTTCTGCCGGCTCACCCGCGCCAGTCTCGAGGACGCGATGGGCCGCAACTTCCAGCTCTATCAGCTCGAACCCCAGCTCGCCGGTTTCGCCGGCCGCATGAAGCTCAGCGACGACGAGGTCGTCTGGTTCCTCGAAAGGGAGGACTGAACTATGGCTGTTTCCCAGCGAAAGCCCCCGAAGACATGGAGCCTGCTCGGCGACGTACGCCGTCGGCCCAACCCCTACGAGGTGACTGCCGCGAAGTTCAACTACCACTTCCGCCGGCAGCCCGCTCCCTTCGAGCTGGACCCCAACGCCGATCTCAACCGTCACTACCTGGCCAACCGTGAGGGCTCGGCGTTCAACGTGGACGACTGGGAGGGGTTCCGTGACCCCGCCCGGCTCACCTACTCCGACTATGTCTCGCTCCAGAAGGACCGCGAGACCTATCAGGACGGTCTCGTCGACCACCACGAGGCCGCGGGCTCGATGGGGGAGCTCGGCGAGGACTGGGTAGCGACGCTCCGCGCCCTGTTCATCCCCCTGCGCTTCCCGATCCATGTGCTGCAGATGACCGCCCACTACGCCGCCCAGATGGCGCCGTCGGCGTTCATCATCAACTGCGCCAATTTCCAGGCCGCCGACGAGATGCGCCGGATCCAGCGGATGGCCTATGCCACCCGCGCACTGGCCAACGTCCACGGCGACGACCTGGCCGCCACCGACACGGCTCGGGACGCCTGGGTGAGTGGCGCCGAGTGGCAGGGCCTGCGCGAGGCGCTGGAGAAACTGCTGACCGTCATGGACTGGGGGGAGGCGTTCGTCGCGCTCAACCTGGTCCTGAAGCCCGCGATCGACGCGCTGGTCAATCAGGAGCTCGCCCAGCTCGCGGCCGACAACGGCGACGAGTACCTCTCCCTCGCGCTGGCCGACTTCGACCTCGACGCCCAGCGCAGCCAGGACTGGACCGCGGCCCTGATGACCTATGCCATCGAGCAGGATCCCGCCATGGCGGACGTCGCAAGGGGGTGGGTGGACGCCTGGGCGCCTCGGGCCGACGCCGCTGTCGCTGGGCTCGCCGATCTGTTCGAGGCCGCCCCCAAGGCGACCGACGCGGCCCGCGTGGTCGAGGCTGTCGCGGCGCGACGCCGGGCGTTCTTCGACCGTTGCGGCCTGTGAGCGAGCCGGCCGCACTCCCAACCCGTGGCGTGGTGATCGGCGGGTCGGAGAAGCGGTTCGAGGTCCGTGACGGGGAACGGATCCTCAACGCCGCGAGGGCGGCCGGCCACTGGCTCCCCTATGAATGTGGCTGGGGCAGCTGCGGGACATGCAAGGCGACGCTGGTCGAGGGGGAGGTGCGACTGCTCTTCCCCCAAGCGCCCGCCGTCAGCGAGCGGGACGCGCGACGGCGACGCATCCTGCTGTGTCAGACGACCCCCGAGACCGACCTGGTGATCAAGCCGCTGCGGGTCGACGACCAGCCCGACCTGACACGGCCGACGGTCGACACCGTCGCCACGCTCGCGGAGATCGAGCAGCTCTCCGACGACGTCGCCCGGTTCCGCTTCGAGACTCCCGAGCCGGTCGCCTTCCGGCCCGGCCAATACGCCATCCTCGAGCTGGATCCGGGGCTGCGTCGTTGCTACTCGATGGCCAACCTCCCGGGGAGCGGCGCCGTGGAGTTCATCGCGAAGCGCTATCCGAGCGGGACGGGCAGCACCCACCTCTTCAACCTGCCCGTCGGGGTCCGGATCCCGATCGAGGCGCCGTACGGCGACATGTGGCTGCGCCCACTCGGCCGCCCCCTCGTGCTCATCGCCGGCGGCACCGGCATCTCGGCCGTCCTCGCGATGGTGAGCCAGCTCGCCGAGACAAGCGCCGTCACCGGTGGCCCGGGGGCCCCCGTCACCGTCGTCTATGGGGCGGCACGCCCGGGCGACCTGGTCTGCTGGGACGAGCTCGCCGCGCTGGTCGCCGCACTGCCTCGGGCCGAGCTGGTCGGCACGCTGCTCCACCCACCGCCGGGCTGGTCGGGCCTGGAGGGCGTCGTCACCGATGCGCTGACGCCGCGCCTCCCCGACCTGGGGTCCTCCGAGATCTATCTGGCCGGCCCGCCCCGCATGGTCGACGCGGTCACCGACCTCGTGAAGGCTACCGGGCTGGGCCTCGACCGGCTCCACTACGACCGGTTCGGCTGAGCAGCCGGGTGCGCGCCAGCGCATGGGCGGACCCATCGGGTGGAGGCCGTGGGTAGTGTCGGGGCGTTCCCACCGCACGTCCTTGGAGGTCGCATGCCCGGCGCCCGTCCCGGCTCCCTGCTCGGCACGGCCGTGCGCCGTGTGGAGGACCCTGAGCTGATCACCGGCCAGGGGTCCTTCGTCGCCAACCACCGGCTCCCCGGCACCGCTCACGCCGTCTTCGTGCGCAGCCCCTTCGCCCACGCCCTCGTCGGCGGCGTCGACGCCACGGCCGCGCGCGAGGCGCCCGGAGTGCTGCTGGTGCTGACAGGTGAGGATGTCGCCGGGCTCGCCGCGCCGTCGTTCGCGTCCGCCAACGGCTCGCTGGTCCGGCCGCTGCTGGCCCAGGATCGGGTGAGGTTCGTCGGTGAGCCGGTCGCCCTGGTCATCGCCGGGACGCGAGCCCAGGCGGTCGACGCCGCCGAGCTGGTCGACGTGGACTTCGACCCGCTGCCGGTCGCGGCCGGCATCGAGGTCGCCCTGGCTGACGGGGCTCCCCTCCAGTTCCCCGACCACGGCAGCAACGTCGCCCGGGGTGTCCGCGACGCCGACGACACCGACCCACTCGAGGGCGCCACCCACGTCGTACGCCTGCGCATGCACAACCAGCGGATCGCGACCAACCCCATCGAGGGGCACGCGATCCTCGTGGATCCCACGGCCGACCCGTTCACCGTGTGGCTCGGCACCCAACACCCCCATGGGGCGCGCGACCTCGCCGCCCGGCTCCTCGGGCTCGACCCCGATCAGGTCCGGCTCGTGGCGCCCCACGTCGGCGGCGGTTTCGGCGGCAAGGCCGCGCTGGCGGCCGACCACGGCGCGGTCCTGGTCGGGGCCCAGCGCCTCGGCCGTCCCGTGCTCTGGTGGGAGACCCGCAGCGAGGCCATGCTGTCGATGCACGGCCGCGACCAGGTCCACTGGGCCGAGCTGGGCCTCGACGCCGACGGCCGCATCGTCGGCCTACGGCTCCGCGTCGCCGGCGACTGCGGCGCCTACGCCGGGTTCGGCGGCGGCCTCGCGCTCGGCCCCACCTATCTGATGGCGACCGGGCCCTACCGCGTGCCTCAGCTGCGTTACGACGGGATCGCCGTGCTCACCAACACGGCACCCAACGGTGCCTTCCGGGGCGCCGGTCGACCCGAGGCGACGGCCATCCTCGAGCGCCTCCTCGACCTCGCGGCCGACGAGCTCGACCTGGCCCCGGAGGAGATCCGGCGGCGGAACCTGCTCGCGCCCCAGGACTTCCCCTACCAGACCCTGACCGGGGCCGACTATGACAACGGCGACTACCAGCGCGCGCTCGACGAGGTGCTCCGGCGTGCGGACGTCGACGCCCTCCGGGCCGAGCAGCAGCAGCGCCGCGAGTCCCGCGACCACCGGCTCCTCGGGATCGGCCTGGCGACCTATGTGGAGGTCACCGGTTTCGGCGGCTCCGAGTTCGGCTCGGTCCACGTCCACGCGGACGGGTCGGCCACGGTGCGCGCCGGCACATCGGCGCACGGGCAGGGGCACGCCACGTCGTTCTCGATGATCGTGGCGGACCGGCTCGGGATCCCGCTCGACAAGATCACCTATGAACAGTCCGACACCGCGGCGGTACGCAGCGGCGGCGGCACCGGCGGGTCCCGCTCGCTCCAGCTCGGCGGCAGCGCGGTGTCGGCGGCCGCCGACGAGGTCTATGACCGTGCGGTCGAGCTCGCCGCCGAGGCGCTCGAGGCGGATCCGGCCGACGTCGTGCTCGGCGCCGACGGCTTCGAGGTGGCGGGGGTTCCCGGCGCGGCCATCGCGTGGTCGTCGCTCGCGTCCCGCGCCGAGCAGGAGGGCACACCGCTCGAGGTCGACCTGGACGTCGCCCTCGAGGGGGCGACCTTCCCGTTCGGGGCTCACGTCAGCGTCGTGGAGGTCGACGTCGAGACCGGCCAGGTGACGCCCCTGCGCCATGTCGCGGTCGACGACTGCGGCCGCGTCCTCAACCCCCTCATCGTGGCCGGCCAGCAGCACGGCGGCACGGTCCAGGGCATCTCCCAAGCGCTGTGGGAGGGCTTCGTCTATGACTCCGAGGGCACCCCGTTGACCTCGACGTTCGTGGACTACACCCTGCCGTCGGCAGCCGACGTCGTCCAGCTCGAGGTCGGGACGATCGAGACCCCCACCCCTCGCAACCCGCTCGGCGCCAAGGGGATCGGGGAGTCCGGCACCATCGGGTCGACCCCGGCCGTCCACAACGCGGTGGTCGACGCGCTGTCGCACCTCGGCGTCCGCCACGTGGAGATGCCCTGCACCCCCGACCGGGTCTGGACGGCGATCCAGCAGGCACGTTCCGGGGGGCTCCCGGCCTGGTGGAGCGAGCCGCCCGCCGCGTTCGCCGAGCAGAAGCCTCGTGCGTCCCGGGCGCCGCGCGACGACTCCGCGGCGATCTGAGTCGGCGGCGATCGGACGCCGCGGCGGCGCGTATCTCCGCGCGGGCGGTCGGCACCTGTGAGTAACGGCGCAGGGTGCGCCGTACTCATGAGAGGAGCATGGCCATGGCCGAACTCAACCCGCAGCCGCTGCCGCCCATCGACGTGACCGTCCGCGTCCCCATCGAGATCCTCCGGGACCTCGACGCCTACCAGAAGGTCGAGCGGAGCATCCTCGGCAAGCTCGGTTGCGAGGGCTGCAACTCGGGGATCCTGGTGAACTGGCGCCACTTCGAGGAGTGGTTCGTGACCCCGGACCTCGACGTCCAGCCCGTGATCCCGCAGCAGCGCTTCGGCGGCTGATCGCCGCCGAGACCGGGAGCCACGCACCATGACCCCCACACCTCGGCGGCTCGACCTCGGCGTCGGACTCATCGCGCTCGGCGCGGTGGACGTCGTCTGGCCCGACATCGCCGATCTCGTCGACGTCGTCGAGGTCGAGCCGCAGACCCTCTGGCAGGGAGCGCACGGTGTCCGGCGGCGGATCGCCGAGGAGCCGCTGGCCTGGCTGCGCGGCCTCGACCGTCCCCTGCTGTCGCACGGCGTCGGGTTCCCCGTCGGCGGCACCACCCCGCCTGACCCGGACGGTGTCGCCGCGTCGGCGAGGTCGGCGCTCGACCTCGACGCGGTCCACTGGAGCGAGCACCTCGCGTTCAACCGCGCCGGCGACCGGTTCGCCGGGTTCCTGCTGCCGCCGATCCAGACCCTCGAGGCGGTCGACGCGGCGGCCCGCCACATCGCGACCTACCAGGAGCGCCTCGACCGGCCGTTCCTGGTCGAGACGCCCACCAACTACCTCCAGCCGGTCGCGGGCGACCTGCGCGACGGTGAGTACGTCGCGTCGGTGACCGAGGCCGCCGACTGCGGGATCCTGCTCGACCTCCACAACATCTGGACCAACGAGCGCAACGGACGTCAGCGGGTCGACGACTATCTCGACGACCTGCCGCTCGGGCGGGTGCAGGAGCTGCATCTCGCCGGCGGCTTCGAGACGGCCGGCTTCTATCTCGATGCCCACGTCGGCGGGATCGACCCCGTGCTGCTCGAGCTGGCCGCAGCGGTCGTCCCGCGCCTGCCCAGCCTGCGGGCGATCATCTTCGAGGCAGTGCCCCAGTCCGTTGCGGTGCTCGGCGCCGACGGCCTGCGCGACGTCCTGACCTCCCTGCATGCCCTGGCCGAGATCCCGCCCCTGCCGGCCTCGCCTCCCGGACGTGGCCCGGGCGTCGCGGCCGCCAGGGTCGTGGCGACCCCGCGCCGCCGTACGGCGGACCGCGAGGCCGAGCTGCTCGCCTATACGACCCGGGCCAGCGACGACCTCGAGATGCGTGATCCGGGCGCCGACCTGATCCGCGCCCTCACCGACGAGGGCCGGCTGTCGCTGCTCGTGGCCGACCACGAAGAGGAGCTGGGCCGGATGCTC
>JAGQUE010000102.1 GCA_020438665.1 Nocardioidaceae bacterium
CCGGTGCCGGTCTGGGCGAGGCCGACGACGTCGTGGCCGGCGAGCAGCGGCGGGATGGTCTCGGCCTGGACGGCGGTCGGCGTCTCATAGCCGACGTCGCGCAGCGCCTTGAGCATGGCCGGGCCGAGCCCGAGGTCACCGAAGGTCAGGGCGGGGGAAGAGTCCGGACCCGCGTCCGGTTGGTCGTTCACCCGTCTACGGTAGGGGGTCCGAGGGCCCTCGGGCGATTCCCCGGTGGTGTGATCGGGGTCAGTCGGCGGGCAGCGCCAACTCGAAGGCACGCACCCGGTCGAGGAACTCCTGGCGCCGTGCGAGGTGGGGGTAGTGGCCGAGGTCGGGCCAGACCTCCACCTGGGCCTGGGGGATGTGGCCCTGGATCCAGCCGGCGTACGCCGGACCGGGGTCCATGCCGTGCAGGGAGAGATAGGGCGCGCGGATGCCGCCGACGATCTGGCCGACGACCGCGGCGAGCTCCTCGGGAGTGCTGTCGAGCATCACCGACCAGATGCCGAGCACGACGTCCTGGTCGGCTCGGCGCAGGCCGGTCAGGCGGGCCCACTCGTCCTCGTCGAGGACGCCGCGCATGGACTCGAAGAAGGCGCCGATGAACATCGGGAACGCCTCGCTGCGCAGGACGGGAGCCTGCTCGACGAGCCCTGCCTGGAGCGGCGCCAGGTCGAGCGGCTGGTCGACGTTGACGATGCCGCGGACGTCGAACATGGCGCCGTAGGCCGTCGCGACCATGCCGCCGAGCGAGTGACCCACGACCAGCGGGCGCCCGTCGACGAGGGCCTGGACGTCGGCCGCGAGCTCGTCGACGGCATAGCCGTCGGCCGTGGGGGAGTCGCCGTGGCCCCGCAGGTCGACCCGCAGCACGCGGTGGTCGGCGGCGAGGTCGTCGAGCAGCGGGTCCCAGGAGTGGCGGTTCTCGGTGATGCCGTGGATCAGCACCAGCAGGGGACCGTCACCCTGGATGTCGTGGGCGAGCTCGATCGTCATGGTCGCGACGCTACCGCGCCCCTAGGGCGGAGCGCCTCCACCTGGCATGCTGTGAGGAACTCCGACTCATCCAAGGTGGTGTGCCGACCAGGTGTCCGGCTATGCGACCGACGTGCTGCTCGTGCTCGTCCTGGTCCTCGTCAACGCAGCGTTCGCGGGCAGTGAGATGGCGCTGGTCTCCCTGCGGGAGAGCCAGCTCAAGCAGCTCGAGCGTGAGGGTGGTTCCGGTGGCCTCCGACTGGTGAGGCTCGCCCGCAACCCGACCCGGTTCCTCGCCACGATCCAGATCGGGATCACGCTGGCCGGGTTCCTGGCCTCGGCGACGGCGGCTGTCTCGCTCGCCGAGCCGCTGGTGCCGTCGTTCTCGGTCTTCGGCAGCGCCGCCGAGCCCGTTGCGATCACGCTCGTCACGCTGGTGCTGAGCTTCCTCACGCTGGTGTTCGGCGAGCTCGCCCCCAAGCGGATCGCCATGCAGCGCCCGCTCGGCTGGGCGCGCGTGGTCGCCGCGCCGCTCGACGTGCTGGCGTCGCTGGCCCGGCCGGCGGTCGCCGTGCTCGGGTTCGCGACCGATGGCGTCGTACGCCTCCTTGGCGGCCGCCCCGGTGACGAGCCCGAGGACATCAGCCCCGACGAGCTGCGCGAGATGGTCCGCACCCACCGGGTGCTCAACCCCGAGCAGCGCGAGATCATCACCGGCGCGCTCGAGCTGCACGACCGGAGGCTGCGCGAGGTGCTCGTGCCGCGGGCTGCCGTGCTGTGGCTCGATCCAGGCATGACGCGATCGGAGGCGCGCGACGCGCTCGCGGAGTCCGGTCACTCGCGCGCGCCGCTGCTGTCGCGCGACAACGCCGAGCGCGTCGAGGGCGTCGTCCACTGGGCGGCCGTCGCCGCCGGCGGTGACGATCCGGTGGCTGCGGTGGCCACCCCCGGGCTCTTCCTGCCCGACATGCTGCCGGTCGACGCGGCGATCCGCGCCTTCAAGCAGGCGCGGGCCCAGCTGGCCATCGTCATCGACGAGCACGGCCAGGTCGACGGCGTGGTCACCCTCGAGGACCTGCTCGAGGAGATCGTCGGCGAGATCTATGACGAGACCGACTCCGACGTGATCGACCTCGAGCGCTCCGCCGACGGCTCCTATGTCGTCCCCGGCTCGTTCCCCGTCCACGACCTCGTCGACCTCGGCATCGAGGTCGACGACCTGCCGCAGGGTGGCTACACGACCGTCGCCGGGCTGCTGCTGGTCGGCCTGGGCCACATCCCCGACGCCCCCGGCGAGTCGCTGCCCCTCACCCGTGGCTGGCGGATCGAGGTCCGCGCGGTCAGCGCCCACGCGATCACCGAGGTCTGTCTCGTCCCGGTCGCCGAGGAGCCCGTCGACGAGGCGTGAGGCGTCGTACGGCGTCCCCCCGGGGGGCGCGCGGTGGGAGCCGGCGAGGGCTAGCGCTTCAGGCGCACGACGGCGACACGTCCGTCACCGCCGGAGCCCCAGCAGGAGCCGTCGGGAGTGCAGTCGAGGGCGTGATAGCCCAGGTCGCTGATCTGGGTCCAGGTCCGGCCTCCGTCGAGGCTCACGCTGGTGCCGGACACGCCGCCGTAGTTGCCGCTGATCACGAGGCCGCGGCGCAGGTGGGGCAGGTAGGCGACGTCCTCGGCGAGGTGGGCCGGGTCGCCGGCGCTGGTCCAGGTCGCACCACCGTTGTGGGTCGTCGCGACGGCGTCGACACCGTTGGCCGGGTCGGCGAAGTCGCCGCCGACGGCGACACCGTGACGCGGGGTCTTGAAGGCGAGCGAGAAGACACCGGCGGAGTCGCCCGCCGGGATCGTCGAGTCAGCCGCCGTCCAGGTCAGCCCGAAGTCGTCGGAGCGGAAGACCCGCGCCTGCCCGCCACCCGAGCCGAAGAAGGCCGTCCGGCCGACCGTCACCAGGCAGTCGCCGGAGGCCGCGAAGCCATACTCGGTCGACGCGTCGGGCATCCCGTCGCTCGGCAGCACCGACCAGCTGGCGCCGAAGTCGTGGGTGGCGAGGATGCGGAACTTGCCGTCGACCGGGTCGCTCATCGCGAGGCCGCGACGACCGCCGGGATAGAACGCCATGCAGTCATAGAACGCCGCCGGGTCGTCGTTGACGAACGCCGCGTCCCAGCTCTTGCCGCCGTCGGTGGTGCGATAGATCCGTGACGCGTCCTCGGGGCCGATCGCGAGCACGGTCGCCACCCGCGCGCTGCGCGCCTCGACGTCGCGGAACGACAGCCCCTCGGTGCCGGGCGGGGTGAGGTCGTCCCAGGTGCGGCCACCGTCGGTGGTGCGGAATATCCGGGCGGGGTCACCGTCGGTGAGGTTCTCGCCCGTCACCCACGCCGTACGACGGCTCACCGCGTCGAGTCCACGGAAGTTCTGGCTGGCGTCGACCACCGACTCCTTCCACGACAGCGCCGGCAGCCCGTGGCCGGGTTTGCCATGGCCGCCCCTCCCGGGCGAGGCCAACGTCGCCGGCGCGATGGCCACGCCGACGGCGAGCAGTGCGGACAGGACCAGGGGCAGGGTGCCGATGCGTCGCATCCCTGCACCCTGCCCCTCCTGACGCGAGCCTGTCCAGAGGCTCCTCCCCGGAGGACCGGGGGTCAGGCACCTTCCTGGACACGGAAGATGTCGTCCGCGACGAGGCCGTGGGCCTCGCGGTGGACCGTGTTGGCGGCCTCGGCGTCGGGCGCCTCGACCAGGCAGAAGATCTGCCCCTTGCTCTCGTCGACCCAGTAGCGCAGGTAGTTGACCCCGTGCGGGCCCTGGGTGGCGAGGTCGGCCTCGTGGGCCTTGGCGACGTCGTCCATGGTGACGCCGTCACCGAGGCTGTGGACATCCATAAACAGCGGCATTGCGGTGGTTCCCTTCGTGTCGTCCGACCGTTGTTGGCCGGTGACAACAGGTCTACGCGCGCCCGCCTGTCCGCCCATCGGTGACGACTACCCAGGTTTGCGCGCGGCGCTACCTAGACGTCACCGGGAGTGCCGAGCAGCTCGCGGCGGGACGACACGCCGGTCTTGGCGAGGATCGAGGCGACGTGGTGCTCCGCCGTACGCCGCGAGATCACCAGGTGTTCGGCGATCTCCGCATCGGACAGCCCCTGCACCAGCAGCGCGTGGACCTCGGACTCCCGGGCGGTGAGCCCGTCGGGGTGCCGGGCGGACGCGGTGCTGCGTGGCACCGGCCAGCCTCGCGTGCGGAGCAGGACGCGGGTCCGGTCGGCGGCCGCCTGGGCGCCGAGTCGCTCGAAGCACGCGATCGCCGAGCTCATCGCGGCCCTGCGGCCGCTCCGGGCCAGCGCGAGCGCCTGCTCGAACGGCGAGTCGAGGTCCGCCCAGAGGCTCGCCGCGGCTTCCCACTCGCCGGCACGTTCCAAGGCGTACGGCGGCGCGAGGGTCGCGACGTCCACCTCGACGTCGGGCCCGAGCCAGGTCGCGATGGAGCCCCTGTTCCACGGGCAGTCGGCGGCGACGGCGACCGGCCAGACGTCCGCAGCCAGCCGGGCCGCGGCCGCCTCGTCGCCGGCGATCCACGCTGCCTCACAGCGCGCCACCGTCGTCGGCGCGACGCGCTGGATCTCCTGCATCCCGTCGGCCAGCCGGGCCGCGACGTCGAGGTGGCGGTGGGCCCCCGGTGACCCGGCCCGGCTGTCGAGCTGGGCGAGCACGATGGTCGGCTCCATCGCGTTGATGGCGGCGATGTCGCTGCGATGCAGGATGGCCTCGGCCTCCACCCTCGCGCGGGCGACCTCACCGGCGTCGAGGAGAAACTTCGCCAGCACACCGCGCAGATACTGGGTCCAGGAGTCCAGGTCGCGGTCCAGGCAGTAGTCGATCCCTTCGTGGAGGTGGTGCTTCGCCTCGTCGTGACGACGCTGCACGACCGCACACGCGGCCAGGTTGCAGAAGGCCCGCGCGACGTGCTCGTGCAGGTCGGCCGATCGCGCGACGGCCAGGCTCTCCTGAAGCATCGCCGTGCCGCGGTCGAGGTCGCCCGCGGTGATCTCCATCGCGCCGAGGTTGTTGAGCGCGTGGGCCCTGATCTCCTCCCGCAGGATGCCGGCGGGCAGCCGCTCGACGACCTCGAGCGTGCGCCGGGCCCACTCCTGGGTGCCCGCCAGGTCGCTGGAGAGCATGCGCAGCTGGGCACGGTTGCTGAACGCCCTCGCGAGCTCGACCCCGTCGGTCCCCTCCAGGAGGTCGATGGCCGCGCGGGCCTGGGACTCCGCTTCGTCGTTGCGTCCGGCGAACCAGCTCAGCCGGCTCAGGCAGCGCCAGGCGTCGCCGACCCGGATGCTCTCGTTGAGTCCTGCCCACAGCTCCCGAGCCCGGGTGGTCATCTCGATCGCCTCGTCGATGCGGTCGGTCAGATAGCACTCATAGCCCAACGCCCACACCAGGTCGGCCTCGGCCGCCGGGTCGAGACCGTCGGCGTGACGCAGGGCGCGACGGTACTGCCGCACGGCCTCCTGGTGGGCACCCAGCTCTGCGGCGCGGGCGGCGGCCACCGGTGCGTGCCGGAGGACAGCGGTGTCGTCATGAGCCTCCTCGGCGTGGTGCGCGAGCCGGGCAGGGTCGGCGCCGCGGGCCTCCAGCGCGGCGAGCAGGCGGCGATGCACGTGGATCCCCCGGCCGGCGGGGACCGTGTCGGCCACCGCCAGGCGAGCCAGCTCGTGACGGAAGACGATGGCATCGTCCGCGCGCTGGAGGAGGCCCCGCTCGAGCGGCTCGTCGATGGCGGCGAGACCGTGTGCCAGCAGGTCGGCCAGCAGCGCCGTCTCGGCACGCGAACCGGCCAGGGCCACCACCTCGAGCGCCCGCTGGGCGTCCTCGTCGACCCGCGCGACCCTCGCCATCACGGCATCGCGGACGGTGCTCGGCACCTGCCCCGTGCTCGCCGACAGCGCCTCGGTCACGAAGAAGGCGTTGCCACCGGTCACCTCGAAGAGCCGCTGGGTGTCCAGTCGCGGCATGGCAGGGTCGAGACCTGACTGCTGCTCGACGAGGGCGGCGACCGCTGCCGGCGTCAGGGGTGGCAGGTCGATGCGCCGCGTCCCCGTCGCCGACGCCATGTCGCCGAGGAGAAGGCGCAGTCCCTGGCCCGCCGGGGCGTCCTCCGCGCGATAGGTGACGATGACGAGGGCACGGCAGGAGTGGATGCGTCGTGCCAGGAACCGCACCAGGTCGAGCGTGGCCTCGTCGGCCCAGTGCAGGTCCTCGATCACCAGCAGGTAGGGCGGTCGATCGGCCCGGCGGAGCTCGGCCAACAGGCGCCCGAACACCTCGTGCCGGCTCGCCCCGTCCGGCCACAGGTCCGATGGCAGGTCGGCCAGCATCTCGACGAGCGGCCCCAGCGGGGCCGGGGTGGCCGCTCCGTCGCAGCTGCCCTGGGCGACCTGCGCGGCGCGCCCCGCATCGGCGACCGCTCGACTGACGAACGACGACTTGCCGACACCGGCCTCCCCGGCGACGAACACCAAGCGCCCGTGTCCTTGCCCGGCCTCGGCCAGATAGCCGGCGATGGCCGCGAGCTGGTCCTGCCGCTCCAGGAGCGTCACGAGACGACATGGTACGGCGGATCCCGCCACCTGGCCCCGGGCGTGGGGCGGGCGAGGTCAAGGCTTCAGCCGGGTGGCGACCCCGCCAGGTCGGCGATCGTGCGGCTGTCGAGCTCGCGCAGGAACGCGTCCTGCGCGTCGCCGAGGAGTCCTTGCAACCGGCAGCCGGCCGCGACGAGCGGGCAGAGCGGCACATAGCAGTTGACGACGGGTGTGATGCCCTCGAGTGCGCGTACGACGGCGCCCGCCGTGACCGAGCGACCGGCTTCGGTGATCGACAGCCCGCCCGCGCGGCCGCGCGTGGTCGCGACCCAGTCGTGACGGGCCAGGCTCTGCACGACCTTGGCGAGGTGCTGGCGCGGCACCGAGAGCTCCTCGGCGAGCTCGCGCACGGTGACCTGCCGTTCGGGCCCCGCGGCGAGCACCATCAGCACGCGCAGGGCGGCGTCGGTGGCGCGGGTGATCTGCATGGCCCCTCTAGGGTAGGGCGGGCTCACGACGCGGGGAACCGGCCCCGCAGGGAGGGATGGCCCGACCCCGCGCGGGGGCCGGGCCACCCTGGTCCTCACCCCTCGGGCGTGGCGGTGGCAGCCACGGGTGGGACGGCGAGGTCCGTGCCGGGCACCAGCTCGGACGCCGGCAGCTCGGACTTCTTGAACAGGCCGATGGCGCCGTTGAGGCCGAGCGTCATCACGATGTTGAAGAGGAACGCCACGAGCGCGACGATCAGCAGCGACCCGCTCAGCGCGGCGAGCACCATGTAGGGCAGGAACTCCCCGTCGTAGTAGATGGTGCGGCGCAGCATGCCGTGCAGCCCGGCCATCCCCATGAAGGCGCCCATGCCGATGCCGCCGATGAGGTGGCACCAGAAGTGCACGTTGGCCAGCCGCTGGCTATAGAGCTTGGCGCCGTTGGTCAGGGTCGGCAGCAGCAGATAGATCGCCGAATAGAGCGTCATCGTCAGGCCGACCAGGATGGCCACGTGGACGTGGGGACCCACCACCCACTGGGTGTTGTGGAGGATCCGGTTGAGCCCGACGTCGGCCTGCATGATCCCCGCCGGTACGGCGAGCGCGAACCCGAGCAGCCCCCCGATGAGGAACTTGAGCTCGTTGGTCATCGCCAGCGGGCGCGCCTTCCACAGCGTCACCAGCGTGATGAAGAAGGCCAGCCCCTGGGTGATCAGCTCGAAGGCCGTCACGAACTCGCCGGACCCCATCTTGAGGGCGGCCGGCTGGGCCTGGTCGGAGAGCAGGTGGTGGCTCCACACGGTCCAGGAGACGACCAGCTCGAGGCCGAGGGCGAACCGCGCCCAGCGGGCCATGAAGACCTCGCGCCCGGTGATGAGCTGGGCCAGGAGATACCAGGTACCGGCGACGAACACGAGCACGAGGCCGTCGGCGACGAGGTCGAGGCCCCACCAGAACCAGTTCTTGTAGAGCAGGGAGTCGACGGCGCTCGACTTGAGCGAGGTGCCGAAGATCTCGGCGACCATATAGACGAGGATCAGCACGCCGGTGAACAAGATGATGCCGACGTTGAACAGCACGTCGACGGTGCCGCGGGCGATGGCGGCGACGGGCAGCGAGACCAGGTGCTCCTGCTCGGAGTTCTTGTGGAGCTTGCCGGTGAAGAACTTCGCGAGCGTCGTGACGCCGAGGGCATCGCCCAGCAGCCGCCCGGCGGGCTGCCGCTCCCAGCCGGCGGGGGTGTAGGTGATCGTCTTGAAGACGTTGAGGACGAAGAAGAGCGTCCCGACCATCACCAGGGCGATGCCGGTGATGAACAACGCCCCGGCCACCGGCTCGAACTGGTTGAAGTCCGCGGGCAGCGGCCAGTAGAGCGTGTAGAGCGGCGCATAGTGGGTGAGGAACCCGTCGAGCCAGAACGTGAAGACGCCGACCACGATCAGCCAGAGCGTCCAGCTCGCCAGCTTGAAGGACCACAGCGGCTTCATCATCAGGAACGGCACCAGGAAGGTGAACGCTCCGAAGACGAGCAGATAGGTGGAGCCGAAGATGCCGACGAGCGGGTGCGCGGTCAGCATTGCGAAGTAGCGGTCGGGATAGAGCAGTTCCTGCGGGTCGACCTGGTTGATCCGCATCAGCATGCCCTCGATGGCGGCGAAGCCGTAGTAGACCAGCCCGAAGACGACGTACTTGAGGGTGAGCCTCTGCATCGGCGTGAGCGTCGCGGGCTTGAACGCGTGCTCGTTGCCGTTCATCAGGGTGTCGGTGAAGGTGCTCATCGGGTGCCTCCCGCTGCGGCCGTGTCAGTGGACGTGCATCCGGTGACCTTGACGGCGTCGGGGACGACCATCTGGGCACCGGCCGGGCCGGAATATTCGGTCGAGCGGATGCTGTAGACGCCGTTGGACTCGAAGGTCCACAGCAGGTTGTTGGCATGGCCGGGAACGACCTGCATCTGGGCCACCATCGAGTTGTCGGCACGGAAGAGGCCGAAGCCATAGGTGAGGTCGGTGCTGGTCACCGAGAACTGCACCAGCTCGTTGCACGGGACCTGGAGCTGCTCGGGGAGCTGGAACTCGTGGTCGGCGACGGTGATCACATAGGACTGGGTGTAGTCGCCGCCGTGCAGGTCGTCCTTGACCCACGGGATCGTGTTGTAGGTGATCAGGTGGAGGCTGACGCCGAGCACCGAGAGCCCACCCACCCAGAAGTAGAAGACCTTGGGGGTGATGCGGGAGGTGTGGTCGGTCGGCTGGGTGATCCGCCGCGCGAACCACGCCACCACGCTGATGATGGCCAGGCAGTAGGCCGTGTACATGATCGTCTGACCCCAGAGCACGACGCTGGAGTCGATGACGAGACCGATGGGGGCCGTCATGGAACCGCTCCTTCGCGGGGCCCGCGGGCGGGGCCGGCCGCAGCTCCGAAATTAGGACTCTAGAAGTCCTCTTTGCCATGACCGCGGTCACACAGGGCACCCTTGGGGCATGCTGAGAGCATGCCGCTGCGCAGTCTCGCCGTCTTCCTCGCCTCCAGCCCGGGCGTCGACCCGCTGCTGCCGGACCTCGCCTTCGAGGTGGGGCGCGGGCTGGCCGAGCGGGGCATCCAGCTGGTCTATGGCGCGGGTGGTGGCGGCCTCATGGGGCGGCTGGCCGACGGGGCGCTCTCGGCGGGGGGACGGGTGGTCGGCGTCATCCCCCACGAGATGATGCGACGCGAGTGGGGACGCCGCGACCTCACCGAGCTCCACCTCGTCGACTCGATGCACGAGCGCAAGGCCCTGATGGCCGAGCGGGCCGACGCGTTCCTCGCGCTGCCTGGCGGGCTCGGGACCCTGGAGGAGATCTTCGAGGTCTGGACCTGGCGAGCGATCGGGTTCCACGAGAAGCCGGTGGGCTTCCTCGACGCTGGCGGCTTCTGGACACCACTGCTCGACGCCGTACGCCGGATCGGGCAGGCCGGTTTCCTCGCCGACCCCGGGCTCGAGGACCTCGTGGTCGCGAGCACGCTCGACGACGCGCTCTCCGGTCTCGAGGCCCGGCTCGCCCCGGTGGACCCTGGGCTGCGTCCCGGGACCTGACCGGTCAGGCCTGGAAGCCCGAGAGCACCGACTGCAGCCGCGACGAGGTGCCGGAGACCTCCTGGGCCTCGGAGACGATGGTCTGCAGCTGCGTGCTCGTCGCGTGGTTCGCGGAGGTCACCTCATCGAGGTTGCTCACCATCGACTCACTGGCCGTCGCCACGTGAGCGGCGCTGCTCGCCATCGCGGCCGTCGTCGCGGTCTGCTCCTCGACCGCACCGGCGATGGTGGCCTGGTAGTCGTTGATCTGACCGATGACCTCGCTGATGTGGGAGATCTCGCCCGCCGCCTTGGTCGCGGCGGCCCGGATCCCGGCCACCCGCAGCGTGATCGTCTCGGTCGCTTTCGACGTCTCGTGGGCCAGCTCCTTGACCTCGCTGGCGACCACGGCGAACCCCTTGCC
>JAGQUE010000103.1 GCA_020438665.1 Nocardioidaceae bacterium
GGCGCAGGCTGTTGCTCACCACGAAGCCCGACGAGAAGGGCATCGCGGCGCCGGCGAGCATCGGGTTGAGCATGCCCATCGCGGCCAGGGGCAGGGCGGCGACGTTGTAGGCCAACGCCCAGAACAGGTTGCCCTTGATGGTGGCCAGCGTACGGCGCGAGAGCCGGACCGCGTCGGCGGCCACACGCAGGTCACCGCGCACGAGGGTCAGGTCGCTGGCCTCGATGGCGACGTCGGTCCCGGTGCCCATCGACAGGCCGAGGTCGGCCTGGGCGAGGGCCGCGGCGTCGTTGACCCCGTCGCCCACCATGGCGACCACCGCGCCTTCGGACTGCAGCCGCTTGACCACGTCGACCTTGTCGGCGGGCAGCACCTCGGCCACCACGTGCTCGATGCCGACCTCGGCGGCGACCGCGCGGGCGGCGCGGTCGTTGTCACCGGTGAGCAGGACCGGGCGCAGCCCCAAGGCACGCAGCTGCCGGACCGCCTCGGCCGAGGAGGGCTTGACGGTGTCGGCGACCACGAGGATGCCCCGGGCGCGGCCGTCCCACCCGACGGCGATCGCCGTACGGCCGGCCGCCTCGGCCGCCTCGACGGCCGACTCCAGACGTGGGCTGAGGTGCTGGGACCACTCAGCGAGCAGCCGGGGCCGGCCCACGAGCACCGCATGCCCGTCAACCACGCCCTGGACGCCGAGGCCGGCGACGTTGGCGAAGTCCTCGACGCCGGGCAGGTCGCCGTCGGCGCCGGCGACAACGGCCCGCGCGATGGGGTGCTCGGAGCCTGCTTCGAGGGCCGCTGCGAGCCGGCGCACGTGGTCGGCGTCCTCCCCGTCGTCGGCGACGGTGAGGACCAGACTCATCGCGCCTGCCGTGACCGTGCCGGTCTTGTCGAGCACGATGGTGTCGACCTGGCGGGTCGACTCCAGGATCTCGGGGCCCTTGATGAGGATGCCGAGCTGGGCCCCGCGTCCGGTGCCGACCATGAGTGCCGTCGGCGTGGCCAGGCCGAGGGCGCAGGGGCAGGCGACGATCAGCACGGCCACCGCCGCCGAGAAGGCCATGGTGGCGCTCGCCCCCGCGCCGAGCCAGAAGCCCAGGGTGGCGACCGACAAGGCGATGACGACCGGCACGAAGACACCGGAGATCCGGTCGGCCAGCCGCTGGACCTGGGCCTTGCCGTTCTGGGCGTCCTCGACCAGCCGGGCCATCTGGGCCAGCTGGGTGTCGGCCCCGACCCGGGTGGCTCGTACGACGAGCCGTCCCCCGGCGTTGACGGTCGCGCCGGTGACGGCGCTGCCGGGCCCGACCTCGACGGGCACGGGCTCACCGGTGAGCATGGCGGCGTCCACCGCGGAGGTGCCGCTCTCGACGACGCCGTCGGTGGCGATCTTCTCGCCCGGACGCACCACGAAGGTGTCGCCGACGTGGAGGGCCTCGGCCGGGACAAGCTCCTCGCGTCCGTCGCGGAGCAGCGACACCTGCTTGGCCCCCATCTCGAGGAGCGCCCGCAGCGCGGCGCCGGCCCGCCGCTTGGACCGCTTCTCGAAGTAGCGACCAGCGAGCAGGAACGTGGTGACGCCGGCGGCGGCTTCGAGATAGATGTTGCCGAGGCCGTCGTCACGGGCCACGGCGAAGCTGAACGAGTGGACCATGCCGATCTCGCCGGCGGTGCCGAAGACGAGGGCGATGACCGACCAGACATAGGCGGCCGTGACCCCCAGGGAGACCAGGGTGTCCATGGTGGTGCCGCCGTGACGCAGGTTGGTGAGCGCGGCCCGATGGAAGGGCAGCGCGGCCCAGGCCACCACCGGTGTCGCCAGGGCCAGCGACACCCACTGCCAGCCGGCGAACTGCAGCGCCGGGACCATCGCGACCGCGATGACGGGGACCGACAGCACCGCGGCCAGCACCAGCCGGCGGCGCAAGGCGTCGACCTCGTCGTCGGCCGCGACGGCGGCTTCGTCGTCGTGGACGGTGGCGCCGTAGCCGGCCTGCGCGACCGTGGTGAGCAGCAGCTCGGTGTCGAGGGTTGCGGGGAAGGTGACCTTGGCCTTCTCGGTCGCATAGTTGACGCTGGCGACGACACCGTCGAGCTTGTTGAGCTTGCGCTCGATCCGGTTGGCGCACGCCGCGCAGGTCATGCCGGTGATGTCGAGCTCGAGGTCGCTCACGGGGTCATCTCGCTCACGGGGTCATCTCGCTCATGGGGTCATCTCGCTCATGGGTGCGTGACCGGGGGACGGGTGGTCGCTTCCGAGGCCAAGGACGGGCGCGAGGGCGGCGCCGACGAACCACGCCAGCACGAAGGCGGCCACCAGGCCGCCCAGGTAGTAGAGGATGCGCTCCCGGTCGCTCATCGACCGGTCAGGCGAGGGCGTAGCCGGCCTCGGTGACGGCCGACTCGACCTCGTCGCGGCCGAGCTCGGCCTCGCTGGTCACGGTCACGCGACCCGACTCCAGGTCGACATCGACCGACTCCACGCCGGCGAGCTCGGAGAGCTCTTCGGTCACCGACATCACGCAGTGGTGGCAGGTCATGCCGGTCACCGTCCAGGTGCTGACCTCGCTCATCAGGACTCCTCCTCGTCACCGCTTCGCCACGGGCGGGGGTCGTCGTGGGTCGGCGTGTGGCCATCACCAAGAGTACGACCGGAGAAATGAGATGCGGGGGCGGGTCAGGCCTCCGGGTGCCCCCAGGGCGGCGCCCCGGGCTCAGTCGCCTTGGCGCTGCTGCGGGACGACGCCGAGGATCCGGTCGATCTCCTCCAGCGACAGTCGCTCATCAGCCTCGCTGGCCGCGATGATCAGATTGGTGGTGAGCTCCACCTCGCGAAGAAGGTCGCCGTCTTCGAGCGTGACGTCGAACTGGTCGTACACGCAGACACACCTCCTCCAAGGACCTGTTTCGTGGTGCCCGAGAAGAAAGTGTTACCACTTCCAGGTCCCATCAAACCCCCTTCGTTCAAGGAGGTCCAGACGCCACGAAGCCGGACTAGTCCTCCATGGTAAAGAACCGAGCCCCGCGTGTCCCGGAAATCACACAAGTCACACGACCCCCACACCCCGACAGCGGCGTCCGGGAACGCAACAGCGCCCTTCCCCGGCGGGAAGGGCGCTGAAGGGGGCCGGCCACCTCGGACCGGAACCAACGATCAAGCGGGGCGGACGTTCTCCGCCTGCGGGCCCTTGGGACCCTGCGTGACCTCGAACTCGACCTTCTGGTTCTCTTCGAGGCTCTTGTAGCCCTGCATGTTGATCGCCGAGTAGTGCACGAAGACGTCGTCGCCGCCGTCCTCCTGCGCGATGAAGCCGAAACCCTTCTCGGCGTTGAACCACTTCACGGTGCCCTGAGCCATTGCGCTCGTTACTCCTTTGTCGGGGCGAGAACCGCCACGTCGGCGGCCCGCATCAGCTGCGGTGACACCGTCGCTCCGACTTGCGTGAGTGGTTGTCCCGTCGCAAGAAGAACCGCCGTTGGATCACAAACTCCGCGG
>JAGQUE010000104.1:0-2876 GCA_020438665.1 Nocardioidaceae bacterium
CGCTTGACGGCCTCGAGGCTCTTGACGGCCTCGAGGCTCTTGACGGGGAACCCGCGGACCCGGTGGCCGACGCCCTGTCCGAGCTGGCGGCGTCGGAGGCCCGCCCGCAGGAGGCTCGGGTCGTCGCGGTGTGGGGTCCCGCGGGCGCTCCGGGCCGTACGACGGTCGCCGGTGCCGTCGCCGCCGAGCTCGCCCGACGGGGTGAGCGCACCGTGCTGGTGGACGCCGACCCCTACGGCGGCGCCGTGGCCCAGCAGCTCGGCATCCTCGACGAGGTGTCCGGGCTGCTCGCCGCAGCCCGGCTCGCGGCCACGGGCAGCGTGGCCGACCGGCTCCCGGCTCTGGTGAGAGCCGTCGGCGGCCGCGTCCTCGACGGCCGGCTCGAGGTGGTCACTGGGCTGCCGCGCGCCGACCGGTGGCCGGAGCTGCGCCCTGGCGCCGTCGAGGCCCTGGTCGAGGCGGCACGGCGGCGTGGCCACGTGGTGGTGGACACCGGGTTCAGCCTCGAGGGCGATCCGTCGGCGGAGATGGCGGGCCGGCCGTCTCGCAACGGGCCCACGCTGGCCGCGATCGAGGCGGCCGACGAGCTCCTCGTCGTCGGGACCCCCGACCCGGTGGGGCTGTCCCGGCTGGCCCGGGGGCTGGTCGAGCTGCGCGAGGTCGCGGCACCGCGCATCGTGCACGTCGTCGTCAACCGGCATCGGGCCTCGCTCGGCTGGTCCGAACGCGACGTCGTGGCGATGATCGAGGGCTTCGCCCGGGTCGCGGGCGTCTGGTTCCTGCCCGATGACACCCCGGCGGTCGACCGTGCCCTCGTCGCCGGCGAGACGCTGGTGGAATCCGGTGACTCCACGTTGTCACGGGCGGTCGTGGCCCTGGTCGACGCGGTCGTGCCCGGGCCGCAGCCACGGGAGCGCGGCCGGCTCAGGCGGCGAGCAGCAGCCAGAGCCCACCGGCGGTGAACCCGACCATCGCGAACAGCAGCGGGAGCTGACCGGTCAACTGGTAGCGCCGCGGCAGCAGCGTGAGGGACCGGTCGTGGGCCGCGACGACCCCGACGATGTGCCCCGCTACCACGCCCAGCACCTTCACCAGCGCCAGGAGCGTCGGGTGCCGGGCGAGCCAGTAGCCCACCTGGCCGTCGGCGGTCCCGAACAGGTTGCTGCCGTTGGACAGCGGATCGCTCATCCGGATCAGGGTCAGCTGCCCCGCCCCCACGAGGAACGACAGGTAGTGGGCGACGACATAGCCGACGACGATCGGGATCACCGAGTGGGCCAGCAACCGGGGCAGGTCACGCCGCCGAACGCGGGCATGGCTCCCGGCGGCGCTGGTGGCCACCACGAGCACCCCGCCGACCAGGAGGCAGCCGCCGAGCAGCCCGAGGTTGTTCCACAGCACCGGGTGGTCGGAGCCCTGGACGGCCTGCAGCCAGGTCGCGGAGTCCTTGAAGGTGTCGAACGCCGTGCTGCCGAACAGCACCGCGACGACCGCCACCAGCCCGGGGCTGGCCGGAGTGGTGGCCAGGTTGGCCAGCGGACTGCGCAGCACGAGCCGTCCGTCGCGACGTCCCCACGGCGACAGCCGGGCGACCAGCGAGGAATAGACCTCGAACGGGTCCGCGGCGGCCAGGAAGGGCTCCCCGAACAGCAGGGTCCCGAGCACCATCGCCGCGACATAGGCAATGATCCACAGCCTCAGGGCGCCGAGCTCGGCGCCGTGGGGGTTGGCCAGCTCCATCCACACGAAGGCATAGAGGCCCATGGCCGCCAGCCAGAGCCCCCACGAGCGGGGCCAACCCCGCGGGCGGCGCGCCAGCGGCACGAGCAGGTGGAACGGGCTGATCGCCCGCCAGACCGGCCCCAGGAGCAGTGATGCCGGCACCAGGCCCACCCACAACAGCACATAGAACATGCCGAAGACGGGGTTCTCCGGACGGTCCTGGCCGCCCCACAGCGCGACCATCGTGTACGCCGTCAGCAGCAGCCCGAGTCCCCGCAGCAGCCATCGCGTCGCGGTGGCGTCCACGACCCGCGTCACCGCAGCGGGGACCGGCCGCCCGGCGGGCGCGACGTAGCGCGGCGTCCGCCAGGCCAGCGCCAGCACCGTGAACGACACGACGAGCGCGGCCACGCCGGCCGCCACGGCCAGCTCGGCCGAGATCGGCAGGTCCCGTGCGCCCCCGATGCCGTGGGCGAGGGGCACGGCCGAGTCGGTGGGCACGATCAGCTGACGTGCAGCTGGACGATCACCTGGTCGAGGTCGTGGGACTCGACGTCCACGGTGCCTGGGGTGTCGATGGTGATCGTCCGGGTCGAGTCACCGGTCTCATAGGCCAGCTCCTGCTCGGGACTCGAGTGCACATGGATCTCACCGGCCTCGTCGGCGCTGATCCGCAGCTCGACCGGTTGCCCCGTGCCGACCTCGACAGTCTCGCCGCTCGGCGTGACCGTCCCGTCCTTGAAGGTGATCTCGACCGTCACCGGGCCGGCGCCCGTTTCGGCTGAGGCGTCAGCGCCGCCGCAACCGGTCATCGTCAGGCCTGCGACGGCCAATGCGGACGCGGCCGCCACCTTGAAAGCGCGCATGTCAGACTTCCTTCCCCCCCAAGGCCCGCTCGAGAGGCAGGTGCGGGCCGAGTCTCTGTCAGAATCTGGATGAGGCCCGAATCTAGATCAGGGACGGCCTCGAACCCCGGGAGATGACACCAACATGACAGATCGGCTGCGCCCGCGCGATCTCGCCCTGCTGGCATGGGAGACGCCCGCGACACCGATGCACAACGCCACCGTCGAGATCTTCGAGCCGGGAGAGTCCGGGTTCGACTACGGCCAGGTGCTCGAGCTGATCGCCGACCGGATCGCGTTCGTCCCGCG
>JAGQUE010000104.1:3053-6414 GCA_020438665.1 Nocardioidaceae bacterium
TGGGAGGTCTACTTCGTCGAGGGGCTCGAGGGCGGCCGGGTCGCGATCTTGTCCAAGTCCCACCAGATCCTGGTCGACGGGGTCGAGACCGTCGACCTCGGTCAGGTCCTGCTCGACGTCGCCCCCGGCCCCAAGCAGCTCGCCGGCGACGACTGGGCCCCTGGTCGACGCCCCAGCCCGATGACCCTGGTCCTCGATGCCGTGCAGGACTCGGTGCGTGACCCCGGGGTGCTGTTGGCCACGGTGCGCAGCAACGTCGAGGAGGCGGGCCGGTCCGCGTCCGCCGGCCTGCAGCGAGCAGGCAGCGCGCTGACGGCCCTGGCCGCCCGCCGCGCCGTGTCGGACTCACCGATCACCGGCCAGCTGTCCCAACAGCGCCGGTTCATCGCCCTCCGCACCGAGCTCTCCGACTATCGCGCCATCCGTCAGGCCCACGGCGGCACCGTCAACGACGTCGTCCTGGCCACCGTCGCGGGGGGTCTGCGCAGCTGGTTGATGAGCCGCAACGAGGCGCTCGGCGGGGTCAAGCAGCTCAAGGCCGTCGTGCCCATGTCGGTGATCGACGACGAGCTGGAGGCGACCTCGCTGGGCACCCAGATGGCCAGCCACTTCGTCGACCTGCCGATCGGCGAGCCCAGCCCGGTGGTCAGGCTCCACCAGGTCTCCTACTCCTTCGAGGCACACAAGCAGGGCGGCCGGGCGGTGGCGGCCAACCGGCTCGCGGGCATCGCCGGCTTCGCGCCGACCACGTTCCACGCCCTGGGGTCTCGGGTCGCAGCCGCGGAGCTGCGCCGCGGGTTCCAGCTGTCGGTCACCAATGTGCCGGGCCCCCAGTTCCCCCTGTTCGCCGCCGGGGCCAGGATGGTGGCGACCTATCCGGTCCCGCCGCTCCTGCCCGACCACGCGCTGGCGATCGGCGTGACCTCCTATGACGGCGGCGTCTACTACGGCATCACCGCCGACCGCGACCTGCTCCCGGACATCGAGGTGCTCGTCCCCAGTCTCAAGGAGGCCCTCGACGAGCTGACCGACACGATCGCGGCGCACCGGCGTCGGGCGCCGCGCGGCCGCGCCGGTGGTCGTCGTTCGCCGTCGACACCGCGCGGCGGCCGCCGATGAGCGCACCGGGCGAGACGAGGGGCGAGACGAGGGGCGAGACGAGGGTGCGCATCTATCTCGCCGCCACACGCGCCGAGCTCGAGGCGGTGTCCTCGGGCGGCTCGCTGCCGGCCTCGCTCCGGGCGCATGCGGTGACCCGGGCGCTGCGCGAGGCATGGCCCGACGGCGACGAGGAGCAATGGGAGTACGCCGGGCTCATGGCCGCCGCCGCGGACGCGCGCAACCGCGTCGCGGACAGCGGCCTACGCCGACGGCTGGTGCTCGCTGCCGACCTGCCGGTCGATGAGGTCGTGTCGGAGGGGGACCCCACCAGCGTGCGCACCACCGCGGAACTGGGGTGGCGCCAGGTGTCGGCGATCCTGGTCGACCCTGTCGACGACGCCGCCGACGATGACGACCTGGCCTGGTTCGCCACCCAGGAGGTCGCCGACGTGCTGGCCTCGTGGCGCTGACCACCCCCTCTTGGTAGGCGCCTGCGTTGTCTGACAACATCGCGATATGGACGCCATCACCGCCACCCCGCCTCCGCTCAACGAGCCGAACCTGACCTATGCGCCCGGCAGTCCGGAGCGCGCGGCACTCGAGTCCGAGCTCGTGAGGCTCGGCAGGATCCAGCACACGTTCAAGGCGACCATCGGCGGCCGCAAGGTCGCCGGCAAGGGTGCCGAGATCCACGTCGTCGCACCGCACGACCACCAGCACGTGCTCGGCACGCTCACCAGCTCCGGCCAGGCCGAGGCCAAGGCAGCCATCAAGGCCGCGGGTGACGCGGCGCCCGAGTGGCGGGCGCTGTCCCTCGACGACCGGGCCGCCGTCCTCCTCCGCGCGGCCGACCTGCTGGCCGGACCGTGGCGCGCCAAGCTCAACGCCGCCACCATGCTCGGTCAGTCCAAGACCGCGTGGCAGGCCGAGATCGATGCCGCGTGCGAGCTGATCGACTTCTGGCGCTTCAACGCCCACTACGCCAAGCAGATCGTGGCCGAGCAGCCGATGCGGCACTCACCGGGCGTGTGGAACCGCACCGACGCCCGCCCGCTCGAGGGCTTCGTCTATGCCATCACGCCGTTCAACTTCACCGCGATCGCCGGCAACCTGCCGACGGCGCCGGCGCTGATGGGCAACACGGTGATCTGGAAGCCATCCACCACCCAGATGCTCGCCGCGCACTACCTCATGGAGCTGCTCGAAGAGGCCGGCATGCCTCCCGGCGTCATCAACCTCCTCCCCGGCCACGGGGTCGAGGTGTCCGAGGTGGCGCTCCACCACCCCGACCTCGCGGGCATCCACTTCACCGGGTCCACCGGCCTGTTCCAGCGCATCTGGGGCACCGTGGGCACCAACATCGCCCACTACAAGACCTATCCGCGTCTGGTCGGCGAGACCGGCGGCAAGGACTTCGTGGTGGCCCACAAGTCCGCGGACCCGGACGTGCTGCGCGTGGCGCTGCTCCGCGGCGCGTTCGAGTATCAGGGCCAGAAGTGCTCGGCCGCCTCGCGTGCCTATGTCTCACGGTCGGTCTGGAAGAAGATGGGCGACGACTTCCTGGCCGAGGTCGACGCGATCGCGATGGGCGACGTCACCGACTTCTCCAACTTCATGGGCGCGGTGATCGACGACCGGTCCTTCGCCACCCAGAAGAAGGCCATCGAGCGAGCCAAGCGCAGCCGCAAGCTGACCGTCGCCGCGGGCGGCAAGGTCGACGACTCGGTGGGCTACTTCGTCCGGCCCACCGTGGTGATCTCCGACGACCCGACCGACGAGATGTTCGAGGTCGAGTACTTCGGCCCGATCCTCTCGGTCTATGTGTTCGACGACAACGACTTCGAGAAGGTCGTGGACCAGATGGAGGGTTTCGCCTCCTATGCGCTGACCGGCTCGATCATCGCCAAGGATCGCCGGGTCATCAACTGGGCCACGGAGAAGCTCCGGTTCGCCGCCGGCAACTTCTATATCAACGACAAGCCGACCGGCGCCGTCGTCGGCCAACAGCCCTTCGGGGGCGCTCGCGCCTCGGGGACCAACGACAAGGCCGGTGCCCCGCAGAACCTGATGCGCTGGACGTCCACGCGCTCGATCAAGGAGACCTTCGTGGCGCCCACCGACTATCGCTACCCGCACATGAGTTGACGCTTTCCAGCCTTCCCCTGAGCCATACCCATAGCACAATCGGGCGCCATGGGACTGGTGGGGTGGTGGCTGGCGGGCGTGGTGGCGTGGCACTTCGGGGCACTCCACCCGACGG
>JAGQUE010000734.1 GCA_020438665.1 Nocardioidaceae bacterium
GCGTCGAGCGGTGGATGGCGCGGAAATAAAAGCAGAAGCGCGGGAATTGGCCTACTGGTCACGGTGTTTTCGTCACGCCTGCCTGAATCCTGGTGACAAGCGGACGTTCAACCGATAGACTCGTATTGGCCGCTGGTGGAGATCAAATTTCCTGTCGGATCACATGATCACCTCCAAACTCCCTCCAACGCCCGCATCGGAGGCTCCTTCACAATCGGCTGCGTCATACATAGTTCTCGGGACATCGGTTTCGCCGCCGAGATTTGTGGCATGGTGGTCTTTGATTGGGCATTGAGCCCGCAGGAACTCTCGACACTTTCTGCCATCCAAAACAAATCTTCATCCCATGCTCGAAATGAACCGCCGTAACTTTCTGCAAACCGGTGCACTCGCTGCCGCAGGCACTGCATTCGCCGCCGAAACCAAACCGCATCTCACTCGCGGTATCGTTTTGTATCCCTTTGACCTCAGTCTTGCAGACTGGCCGGAGAGGTGCGCGAAGGCTGGCATCAATACGATCGGCCTTCACGCGGCACGTCGGCTGGATGTGCTCATCGACTACATTCAGAGCGATGCAGGTCAAAGCTTCCTCAGCCGTTGTGCGAAGCTTGGCATCGCTGTCGAGTATGAACTTCATGCGATGGGTGAACTACTCTCGCGCGAGCTCTACTACAAGGACCCCACGCTCTTCCGCATGGATGAAAACGGTCGCCGCAATCCCGACTCGAACTGCAATCCTTTCAGCAGAACTGCGCTCGACATCATTGCGGAGAAAGCCGTGCACTACGCGAAGATCCTCAAGCCAACGACACGGCGCTATTTCTACTGGCCGGACGATGGTGCCAAGTGGGACGAGAGTCCCGAAGGCAAAACGATAGAAGCCAGCGATCAGGCACTCCTGGTCGAGAATCATATCCTTGACGCCCTTCGGCGTGAGGTTGATCCACAGGCACTGCTTTCTCACATCAGCTACCATCACACACTCGCCGCGCCAAAACAGGTGCGCCCCGCCGCGGGCATCTTCCTTGAGTTCGCGCCGATCGTGCGGGATTACGCCAGGCCGATCAACGACCGCGAGGCAAAGACGCGACAATCTCATGGCAAATACCCTGATCCAAACACCAATCGCGGTTACCTCGACATCCTCGAGACCAACATGAAGCTCTTCGGGGCCGAACAAACTCAAGTGCTGGAATACTGGCTCGATGTTTCCATGTTCAGCCAATGGAAACGTCCCGCAAAGAAGCTGCCGTGGAATGAACAGGTCTGCCGCGCCGATATCGCCGCGTATCGGAAACTCGGCGTCAAGCACATCACCACCTTCGCCACCTATATCGACGCCGACTACGTAAAAATCCACGGCGATCCCCAGCCCGTGCTCGATCAATACGGCAAGGCATCCACTTTATGAGAGCCAGAACATCACGGTTCTGCCTTTTGGTTGCACTGCTCGGAGGCTGGCCACGCTTCCGTGACCAGGCACCACTTGCAGAGGACGCATCTCGCTCGTGGCGGCTTCTGGAG
>JAGQUE010000713.1 GCA_020438665.1 Nocardioidaceae bacterium
GTCTCGTTCTCACTGAGGATCAGCACCATGCGGGGACGGGGCATCACACGCTCCTCGACTGTTCGGGGACAAACGTTCGCGGAGCACAAGGTACGTCATCGGCGTACGCCGCAACACGGCTCGAGCAGTCGCCTCAGCGTGGATCGCTAGGTTGACCCGATGGACGTGCGCTCGTGGAGCCGCCGGTGGCTGCCGGGGGCGGTCGCGTGGTTCGACCGCGTCAACGCCGCCCACCCGTGGAGCCACAACGACCACTTCCATGGCTGGATCCTGCGCAGCCTGCCCGACCGGCGTCACCGCGCCCTCGACGTCGGGTGCGGGCGCGGCCGGCTCCTGGAGCGACTGGCCCCCTACTTCGAGGCCGTCGAGGGCTGCGACGTCGACCTCGAGATGCGCGCCGCGTCGGCGGCCCGGGTGGCCGGACAGCCGTCCGTCACCGTCCACGGTGAGCGGCTCGCGGACCTGACCGGCCCCTATGACCTCATCACCATGGTCGCGGTCCTCCACCACCTCGACGCCCGGTCGGCGCTGACCGACGTACGCCGCCTGCTCGCCCCCGGCGGCCGGCTCCTCGTGGTCGGCCTGACCAAGCCCACGACGCTGGTCGACCAGGGCTGGGACGCCTGGGGGTTGTTGACCAACCCGCTGATCGGGCTGGTCAAGCACCCTCGGCGAGCGGTGCCCGGCCCGGACGCCGGCCCCGGCTTCCCGGTCCGGGACCCCGAGCACACCTTCGGCGAGCTGACGCAGACGTTCGCCGAGCTGATGCCCGGCGCTCGGCTCCGCCGGCGGGTCGGGTTCCGCTACACCGCCGCCTGGACCCAGCCGGCCTGACCGAAAACCACCGCGACCGGATGGGTCCCACTCGGTAGCGTGCGAGCCATGCCCTCGGTCGTTCAGCTCATCCGGTCCGACAGCCTCGCGGCGACCCCCTACGCCTATGCGGCGACCGCCCCCGCCGACGCCCGGCTGGTCTTCCTCGCCGGAGCGTGCCCGCTCGACGACGACGGCACGACGGCAGCGGTCGGGGACGTCGCCGGCCAGGCCGCCGCCTGCATCGACACCCTGCGGCGCGCGCTCGCCGAGGCCGGGGCCGAGCTGAGCGACGTGCTGTCCACCCGCGTGCTGGTGGCGTCGGCCCAGCGCGACGACCTGGTCACGGCGTGGCAGGTCGTGGCCGACGCGTTCGGTGACCACGACGTCCCGAGCACGCTGCTGGGGGTGACGGTGCTCGGCTATCCCGACCAGCTCGTCGAGATCGAGGCGGTGGCCGCGGTCGCCGGCGCCTGAGCCGCTGAAGGCCGCACTAGCCTGACCTGGTGGACCTCGCTGATGCCCTGTCGCGTCGTGCCGCGCTCGCCCTGGCCGGCGCCAGCAGCGTGGCCGGCGCCACCCGGCCCGCCGCCGCCTCGACCGGACCCGCCGTGGCCCGCGGCGCGGGTGAGCTCGTCGTCGTCGTCGGCGCCGGCATGGCGGGTCTCGCCGCCGCCGCCAAGCTCCAGCGGGCCGGCTTCGCGGTGACCGTCCTGGAGGCGCGGCCCAGGATCGGCGGGCGCATCCACACGTGGCGCAGGTGGCCCGAGCCGGTGGACCTCGGCGCCTCGTGGATCCACGG
>JAGQUE010000714.1 GCA_020438665.1 Nocardioidaceae bacterium
GGACTACTACCTGGAGTCCGCCGGCGAACACCTGGGGCGCCTGCGCAACCGATCCGGCGTGATGACCGAGCTCGGCGACGACCTCACCCGGCACTTGTCTGCGGCCAGCAACGCCATCGAGCGCGCCGGCTGCGAACTCGGCCGAGGCACCGACCTGGACGAGAGTCACGCCGAGGTGAGGGCTCTGAGCACCCAGATCGACGTCCTGGGCGAGGTGGTGGCACTGGCACGACCGGTCGCCGTCCAGCTCACCCGCCACGCACAGTTGGCGGCGGAGTCGGCCGCCGAGACCAACGCGCCGATGCTCCTTGACACGCGTGTGCACCAGGCCGGAAAGGAGGTGACCCGCGCGGATGAGGACGTGTCGATGATGCGCTCGGTAATCGAGAGCGCCCATTCACGAGCTCGAATCTCCGCCGAGCTCGCCGGGTCGCTGACCTACGCCACGGCCCACCCCCAGACCCACCGGCCCGCCCGGCCGGCTGACCCCGGCATCGCTATCTGACCCCGAAGGGAACGACCGTCATGGGTGATCGAACGCCGATCGAAGTCATCGTCTACTCCTGTCCGCCCGAGGAGGTGAACGCCGTGCTGGAGATCTTCGACGAGTTCGGGCTAGACCACGAGTACCACCTCCCCGACGACCCACCGCCGGGTCCGGACGGCCGCGGCCCGCGACGAATGGAGCTGGGCCGCGGGTACATCAACAGCGAGATCTCGGTGGGCTCGAGCGACGAGCTCGCGGCCCTGCTCCCTAACGACGCAGCCTGGCGGGTGTGGGAGGACCCTCTGTACGAGCACCTGGGGCAGGTGCACCTTCACCACCCGGACCTCGGCCGGTTCGCCGGCGACTGCGACGCGCAGGGAAGGCCGGTGTTCAACGCCAGCGAGGTCGATGCGCTGGTCGAGCGCAGCGGCGGGGACCGGGTCCAAATGGGCCACCTCACCGGCCGCACGTGGGAGATCGCGCTCGAACAACTCGACCAGGCGAACAAGGGCACCGTCCTACACGCCGACGCTCCCCCGGCATCAGCATCCCTGCAGGCGATCGCGCTCGGTCAACTCGCCGGCGGGCCCTCTCGGTGGATGCCTGAGGACGCGCCCGGACAAGCGCGGTCGACCGCAACGCCAGATCGGTGACAGCGCAATGTCCGATCCGACGGCTGCGCGGTTGCTTCTCGGGTCAGTCCCTTCAACCTTGAGTAGGTGGTTCTTCGATGACTGACACGCGCACGATCCGCTCGCACGACGAGCTGATCGCCTACATACCCCACGCAATGGGTTTCCATCCGGAATCCAGCCTCGTCTGCGTGAGCGTCGGCGTGGGTCCGCACTCCCGGATCGACCTCCCGAGTTCGCCCGACGAAATGGAGGAACTTCTCCAACAGCTCTCAGACGTCTACCTCCACCGCCACCCGGTCCCCCGCCTCGCTTTGGTCGCCTATGGCGAGAAGGGCCTTGATTGCCTCGAGGCACTGACCTCGCTCGCCGCGACGCTGAACTACGGCGGACGCGGGCCGGACATCGGGCCGATGCTATGGGTCAACGGCGACCAGTGGTACGACGTCCTCAACGACTCCCGCGGAACCGTGGATCCGGTCGTACGTGACCGCATCGACGCGGAGTTCGCGTTCATGGGCCGAGCGATCCCCACCGGCCGACGGGAGGACCTCGCTGCCGCAATGCAAGGTGACCCGTCCGGCGTAGCCGAGCACCTCTCCGCCGCGCAGGCGCGGGTCCTCGACATGGACACATGTGCCCACGGCGCGGAGGTCAGGTGGCTGGAGTCATGCCTCGATGGGTTCCTCCAGAACGGGAAGTACCTCGAGGACGATGCCGCGGCCCGCGTGCTGGCGATCATCCACGACAGCGGCGCGCGCGACCCTGCCGTGTTCAGGATGAACCGCGAGAACGCACCCGCGTTCTCCGACTTCTGGCAAGACCTCGTCCGGCGGGCACCCGAGCAGGTGCGCGACAGCCCAGCGACGATGCTGGCGCTGAGCTCGTTCCTCGAGGGCAAGGGGGCCAAAGCCTGGACCGCGCTCGACCAGCTGACCGAGGCCCGCGACCGGCTGGCCGACATGGTGGCCACCGCCCTGGAACAGGCCATCGACCCCGCCGCGTGGGACAAGGCAGCCCCGGTCGTAGCTCGCGCTCTGATGCAGCAAGCGGCGCTGCGCGACACCACCGTGCACGAGCGCAGCAGCCACGACCACGGCCGCCGCAGCCCAGGCATCGAAGGAACCGGACCGGAGTCGTCGGCGCCGGGCCGCTGACCAGGAACAGGAGGTGAATCACGTGACCAGCACGCCGTCGCGGCTCGAGCAGCGCCTGGAGCGGCTCCTCG
>JAGQUE010000105.1 GCA_020438665.1 Nocardioidaceae bacterium
TTCCACGTCGGTCGCCTCGACACCGACACCTCCGGGCTGATCCTGCTGACCAACGACGGCGACTTCGCCCACCGGATGGCGCACCCGTCGTTCGAGGTCGACAAGACCTATGTCGCCGAGGTCGACGGCGTGCCGACCAGTGCCACCCTCAGTCGGCTCCTGGGCGGCGTCACCCTGGAGGACGGGCCCGTGGCGGTCTCGTCGGTCACGGTGAAGACCAAGGGACAGGGCGGTGCCACGGGCCGCTCGATCGTCGAGCTGGTCATCCACGAGGGGCGCAACCGGATCGTGCGCCGGCTGCTCGACCACGTGGGCCACCCGGTACGCACGCTGAGCCGCACCGCCATCGGCCCCGTCCGGCTGGGCAGCTTGCGGACCGGGGCCGTGCGCGACCTCACCTCCGACGAGCTCGGCGCGCTGCTGGACAGCGTCGGCCTGTGAGGGCGGCCAGCCCCTAGGCTTTGCTCGTGGCAGTACGCGCGGTGCGGGGAGCGACCCAGCTGGATTCCGACGACCGGGAGCACATGCTCGATCGGGTCGCCGAGATGGTCAACGACGTGATGAGGTCCAACGGTCTCGAAGTCGACGACTTCATCTCGATCATCTTCACCTCGACCGCCGACCTGGTCTCGGAGTTCCCCGCCTATGCCGCGCGCCGGCTCGGCTTCACCGACGTGCCACTCATCTGTGCCAAGGAGCTGGAGATCAAGGGCTCGATGCCGCGGGTCGTGCGGATGATGGCTCACATCGAGACCGACCTGCCGCGCTCGGACATCACCCACTCCTATCTGCACGGCGCCGCCGCCCTGCGCCGAGACCTCAAGCGCGTGCACGAGATGCCGGACGAGGGTCCGGCGTGACCCTCGTCGGGCCGGTCCTCATCGGGCCGGTCCTCGTCGTCGGCACGGGACTCCTCGGGACCTCCGTCGGACTCGCCTGCCGTCGGGCCGGCATCGAGGTGCTCCTCAGCGACACGTCGTCGGAGCACCTGCGGACCGCGAGCGGCCTGGGTGCCGGGCGCCCGGTGTCGGCCGGCGACCGGCCGCAGCTCGTCGTGGTCGCCGTACCACCCCACCACCTCGGTGTGACGCTGCTGGCGCAGCTCGCGGCCGGCGACGCGTTCGTCACCGACGTCGGCAGCGTGAAGAGCGGTCCGCTGGCCGAGGTCGCGGCCGCGGCCGATCCCGACCAGCTGCGGCGCTACGTCGGCGGTCACCCGATGGCCGGAAGTGAGCGGAGCGGTCCGCTCGCGGCGAGCGCCGCCCTGTTCGACGGCCGGCCCTGGGCGGTGACGCCCCACCCGACCGCCGACGCAGCCGCCACGGAGCTCGTGCTCGACCTGGCGCGGCTCTGTGGCGCGGTGCCGGTCGTGCTGTCGCCCGAGGAGCACGACCGGGCCGTGGCCCGCACCTCCCACCTGCCCCAGCTGGTCTCGGCGCTGGTCGCCGGGCGGCTTGCCGGCGCCCCCGCGGAGCACCTGGTGCTGTCAGGGCAGGGGGTCCGCGACGTGACCCGGATCGCGGGGAGCGACCCGGCGATGTGGCAGCAGATCATCGGCGCCAACGCGGAGGCGGTGCTCGACGTGCTGGCCGAGGTGCGCTCCGAGCTCGACGCGATGATCGCCGCGGTGCGCTCACCCGAGCGTGACGCGTTGGGCGCGCTGCTGGCCCGTGGCGTCGCCGGCACTCGAGCCATCCCCGGCAAGCACGGCGGCCCCGCCCGCCCCACCGCGACGGTCGTCGTCGCCGTACCCGACCACCCGGGCGAGCTGGCGCGGCTGTTTGCCGACGTCGGCGACAGCGGCGTCAACATCGAGGACGTCCGGATCGACCACGACCCGGGCCGACCGGTGGGGCAGGTCGAGCTGGTCGTCGACGAGCAACGGGCCGACGACCTGCGCAGCGCTCTCGAATCGGGCGGGTGGCAGGCGCACCGTTAGTCTGTCCTGCGTGAGCAGCAGCCCCAGCGCAGGGCCCGTGGTCGCCATCGACGGCACCTCGGGATCCGGCAAGTCGAGCACGTCCCGCGGCGTCGCCGCGCGGCTGGGACTGCGCTACCTCGACACCGGCGCGATGT
>JAGQUE010000715.1 GCA_020438665.1 Nocardioidaceae bacterium
GTACTGGCGGATCGTCCACGGCTGGGTGGTGTACATCGTCGGATAGGGACCGCGCAGGAACGGCGCGAGACCGGGCCACGTGTCGAGGGCATCGAGGCCGGCGAGGTGCTCGGGCCCATAGGTCGGCAGGATGTCGATGCCCTCCGGCGAGTGCCAGGGCGCGCCGTGGTGGACGGGCCGGTGCTGGGCGGCGGTGCCGTCGCCGAGCAGCGGCAGGCCGGCGAAGCTCTGCGGGACGGTCATGCGAGGGCCTCCCTCGTGCGGGTCAGGAACGCCAGGGCATCCAGGCCGAGGGCGCAGGAGTCGTCGACCAGGTCGGCGGCCACTGTTCGGTCGCCAGGTCTGCCGGCGAGGATGACGCGGCGTACGCCGGCCGCGCGGAGGGCGGCGACCACGTCGGCGCCCCACGCGGCATAGGCGGCGTCGGTGCCGGCCAGGCACGCGACCGGCTGGCCGTCATAGGCCGCCACGACGCCGGCGGCGGCCGTGGTGGCCCCGGCGACGTCGACCGCCACCCCGCCCGCGGCGAACAGGTTGGCGGCGAAGGTCGCGCGGGCCGTGTGCTCGGCGACCGTCCCCATCGTGGCGAGGAAGACACGGCCAGCAGGCGGGTCGTCGCGCAGCGTCTCGAAGGCGGCGCCATAGCGGCGGACCGGGTCGCGCCCGCCCGTGCGGGTGGGCAGCGTCTCGGCCAGGTTGGGGAACTCGCTCAGCCCCGTCAGCGGGCGCCTGCGGGTGGCGACCTCCTGGTCACGCCGCGCCACGACGTCGTCGATGCGCGCCCGCAGGGAGCCGTCGGCCAGCGCGGCCTCGACGCCGCCGGCCTCCTCGATGCGGCCGAGCTCGGCCCACGCGGCCTCGGCCAGGTCGTGGGTCAGCCGCTCGACGGCGTAGGCGCCGCCGGCGGGGTCGGCGACCGCGGCGACGTGGGACTCGGCGATGAGCAGCGCCGAGGTGTTGCGGGCGATGCGGCGGCCGAAGCCGTCGGGCCGACCGAGCGGGGTGTCGAACGGCAGCACCGTGACGGCGTCGGCGCCGGCGACGCCGGCGGCGAAGGCCGCGACGGTGGTCCGCAGCATGTTCACGTAGGGGTCATAGATGCTCATCATCGGCCGGCTGGTCACGACGTGCTGGACCTGCGCGATGGGGTCGCCGCCGCTGAGCTCGAGCATCCGCGCCCAGAGCTGGCGGGCCGCTCGGAGCTTGGCGATGGTGGGGAACTGCTCGTCGGTCGCCGCGAAGCGGAACTCCACGAGCGAGGACGCGCAGTCGAGCTCGACGCCGGCGGCGGTCAGGGTGCGGAGATAGGTCGCGGCCACGGCCATCGCATAGCCGAGCTCCTGTGCGTCGGAGGCGCCGAGGTCGTGGACCGTGGTCGCGTCGATGACGAAGCCGAGCACCCCGGCCTCGAGCGCGAGGTCGGCCTTGTCCTTGGTGGCGCGCAGCGGGTCGAGGCCCAGGTTGGTGCTGGGGTGGAGGCCGCGGCTCTCCCCCGCGCGGTGGGCCAGGAACGCCTGCGCCGTCGCCAGGTCGTCGCCGGTCGGCGCGAGCACGGCCGGGGCGATGCAGAGGTCGACGCCCGCACACACGGCGGCGAAGTCGGCGTCCTCACCCACCTCGAGCCAGACCGAGGTCGCGCCACCCTTGAGGTCGGCGAGCGCCTCGCCGTTCATCTCCTGGGCGGTGCCGGCCGGGAGCAGGGAACGCACGTCCCAGGCCGCGTCGCGCTCGGGGCGTACGGCGGCCGCGGCACCAGCGGCGTCCTCCGGGCTGCCGACCGGCGGGATCCCGACCCCGTCGAGCGTCGTGCGCGTCAGCTTGTCCCAGACCAGGGAGTCCGGATCCTCGTCGGTCAGCCGTCGGGACTTGCGCAGCACGGCGGCCGCGGCACGCTCCCACTGCTCTCGGGTGTGCCGGGCGGGGTCGGCGTCGAGCCGCAGCGAGCCGGCGCTCGCCCCAGCCGCGTCCGAGCCCGGGGAGGAAGTGCTCATGCCCGTGAGGATAGGAGGACAGACATGGCCGGAGCCACCGTGTGTGACGTATCTGAGACCTGGGCCAC
>JAGQUE010000106.1 GCA_020438665.1 Nocardioidaceae bacterium
CGGCCTGCTTGTCCAACGCGATCGCGGGGCCGGGCGTGACCGAGGTGTCGGTGGTGTCGGTCGCCGTCGGCGGCGTCACCCCGCTGGGTGGCGTCCCCGTCACCGACGCCGAGTTGGCCACGTGCCCCGCGTCCACGTCGGCCTGGGTGATCGTGTAGGACGCGGTGCAGGTCGTCGTGGCGCCCGGGGCCAACGTCGTAGCCAGGCAGGACACCGTGCCGACCTTGGCGTCGGTGATGGCGACCCCGGTGAGCGTGACGTTGCCGGTGTTCTGCACCACGAAGGTGTAGGCGATCGTGTCGCCCGCGTCCTGACCGTTTCCGTCGACATCGGTGATGCCACCGGCCTGCTTGTCCAGCGTGATGGTCGACGTGCGGGTGATCGGTGTGTCGGTCGTGTCGGTCGCCGTCGGCGGGGTCACGCCCGCCGGCGGGGTGCCGGTGGCCGTGGCCGAGTTGGCCACGTGCCCGGAGTCCACGTCGGTCTGGGTGAGCGTGTAGGTCGCCGTACACGTCGTCGACTGGCCGGGCAGGAGCGTGGTGGTCGGACAGGTCACCGAGCCGACCTTGGCATCGGTGACACCCACGTTGGTCAGCGTCACGTTGCCGGTGTTCTGGATGACGAAGGAATAGGTGATCGTCGAGCCTGGGCTCGCACCGGTCGGGGTGCCGGCCTGCTTGTCGAGGGTGATGGTCGACGTGCGGGTGATGGCGCGCGTGGCCGAGCTGGTGGCGGACACTGTCACGTTGGTGGGGGACGTCCCCGACGCCGTCGCGGTGTTGCTGACCGAGCCGGCGTCGACATCGGCCTGCGTCAGCGTGTAGGTGGCCGTACACGTCATCGACGCGCCGGGGGCCAGCGTCGTCGCGGGGCAGGTGACGGCGCCGACCTTGGCGTCCGCGACCCCCACGGAGGTCAGCGTGACGTTGCCGGTGTTGGTGACCAGGAACGTGTAGGCGATCGTCGAGCCGGCCGTGGTGCCCGAGGGGACCCCGGCGGTCTTGACGAGCGTGATCGCCGGGCCAGGCGTGACGGTGGTGTCGGTGCTGTCGCTGGACGTCGGCGGCGTGAGCCCCGACGGCGGCGTGCCTGTCGCGGTCGCGGTGTTGGCGACGTGGCCCGCGTCGACGTCGGCCTGGGTCAGCGTGTAGGTCTTGGTGCACGTCGTCGACACCCCCGGCGCCAGCGTCGTGGTGGGGCAGGTGACTGCGCCGACCTTGGGGTCGCTGACGCCGACCGTCGTGAGTGTGACGTTGCCGGTATTGGTGACCACGAAGCTGTAGAGGATCGTGTCGCCGGCATCCGGGCCGTTGGCGTCGAGGTCGGTCAGGCCACCGGCCTGCTTGTCGAGCGAGATCCCGGGCGTCCGGGTCAGGGTGACCGAGCGCGACGCGGTGGCCGTCGGCGCCGTCATTCCGCTCGGCGGCGTGCCGGTCGCCGTCGCAGTGTTGTCGACGACGCCGGCGTCCACGTCGGCCTGGGTGATGGTGTAGGTGGCCGTGCAGGTGGTCGACTGGCCGGGCAGCAGCGTCGTGGCGGGGCAGGAGACGGTGCCGACCTTGGGGTCGCTGACCCCGACAGTCGTCAACGTGACGTTGCCGGTGTTGGTCACCAGGAAGCTGTAGGCGATCGTCGAGCCGGCGGTGTTGCCGCTGGGAGCACCGGCCGACTTGGTCAGCGTGATCGAGGTGGTGCGCGGGACCGTCCTGGTGTCGGTGTCGGTGGCGCTCACCGAGCCGGATGTGGTCGTGCCGGCGGCGGTGGCCGTGTTGGACACCGTGCCGGCGTTGACGTCGGCCTGGGTGAGCACATAGGTCGCCGTACACGTCGTCGAGGCACCGGGAGCCAAGGTGGTGGCCGGGCAGGTGACGGAGCCGACCTTGGCATCGCTGATCGACAGACCGGTGACGGTCGTGTTCCCGGTGTTGGTGACCAGGAAGGTGTAGGCGACGGTGTCACCGGCGTCCACGCCATTGGCGTCGGTGTCGGTGATCGCCCCCGACTGCTTGTCCAGGGTGATGGACCGGGTCCGGGCGATCGTCTTGGTGGCGGAGGCCTGCGCGGTGACCGCTGCGCCGGTGGGCGGGGTACCCGAGACGGTGGCGGTGTTGGCCACCGAGCCGGCGTCGACGTCGGCCTGGGTGATGGTGTAGGTCGCCGTACAGGTCATCGAGGCGCCGACGGCCAGGCTGGTGCTGGGGCACGACACGCTGGAGACCTTGGGGTCGGTGATGCCGACCGAGGTGAGCGGCACCTGTCCCGTATTGGTGACCACGAACGAGTAAGGGATCGTGTCGCCTGCGTCCTGGCCGTTGGCGTCGAGGTCGTTGATCGTCCCCGCGGTCTTGGTCAGCGAGATCGACGGCTGGGCGTTGGTGTAGGTGCAGGTGATGACCGAGCCGGCGGCGAGCTGGGCGCCCGGGATCGTGTAGGTCGTGCCGGTGAGGCTGCCGACGGTCGTGCCACCGCTGTTGGTGCACGTGGCCGTCGAGAAGGACCACCCGCTGGGTTGCGACGTCTCGTCGATGGTGGCGTCCACACCGGCGGTCGTGACCGTGAACGCCTGGATGCCGGTGGTGCCGGTGTTGCCGTCGACCTGGGTCGGCGTCCCGGCCGTGCTGGTGGTGACGGTCCCGACCGCCTGGGTCGTGTTGGTGAGGGTGAATCCGAAGGGACCGCCGGCGGCTCCGACGGTGGTCTTGCGCAGCACGATCGTGGGGCGAGGTGCGAGTGTGATCGGGTAGTCCTCGACCTCGCCTGAGTTGGCCCGACCGGTCGGGGACTCGATCTGGGCCGCGGTGTAGCCCAGCCGGAGCCGGGCATAGCTGCTCCCGGCGCTAGCGCCGGCAGGGGTGGTCCAGGTCAACGTGGCGGACGTGGCGCCCGCGCCCGGGCTCGCGCAGGCGCGCTCGGCGGTCTCGAACGTGCCGTTGCGGTTGAAGTCGATATAGCCGCACAGGCGCGCGGATTTGCTCAAGCCGGAGATGGGAACCGTCAGTGAATATCCCGCGCCGGGCTCACTGGGGGCATTGGGCAGGGTGGCGAATGCGTCATCGGTGTCACCCGCGGCCGACGCGCCGGCATTGGGGCTCGACGTCGCATTGCGCGTGTTGGCGTTGTCCTCGGTGACCCCCGATCCGAGGGTGAGATCACTGAGCGTGTGAGAGGCGGCCGTCGTTGCGTCGAAGGAGCCCGGCGCGTCACCGAAATCCTGCGGCAGCGTCACGGCCAGTGAAACACCGTCCGCGCTGCTGTTGGCGTTGTAGGCACCGCTGCTGGCATTGGGATTGCGGGTGAATTGAGCGGAGATGTCGAAGGTCAGCTGGGTCACCGTGCCGGTCACCTGGACGCTGCCGCAGGCGGCGGACGCCGCAGCGTTGAACAGGTTGCCGCCGTTGACCGCCGAAGTGCAGGACGCGGACGTGCTGTCGTTGACGGCGGTCACGACCGAGCCGCCGTTGACCGCGAACTGGGCGTTGCCGTCGCGCCTGCTCAACGTGGCGCCGCCGGAGGTGAGCGTCCAGATGGCGTGGAGGTCGGACTGGCGGTTGCCGTTGCGGATCGCGCCGCCGAGGCCGGACAGGTGGAGCGTGGGGTTGGTGACCGGCTGGCTGAACGTCACCGTGACCGTCCCCAGGTCGGGACAGGTGCCGGTCCAGGCGCAGCCACCGGTGTTGGTCGTCACACCGACGGCGGTGTCACCGGTGACCATGTTGGTCGGCGTGAAGTAGGTCTGGTCGAAGCCGCGGGCGCCGAGCGTCGTGGCACCGTCGATCGTCGTCAGGCCGGCCGAGGCCACCGTGACCTGGACCCCGCCCGGGTAGGTGACGTTGGAGGAGTTGCCCACCGACGCCGACCACGTGCCGGTCGGGAACTCGTAGGCCTGGGCGGGGCTGACCGACAAGACGACAAGCGTGAAGGCCAGCAGCCCGAGGACCTCGAGCAGCGCCACGATCCTGTTCCGCTGCATGGCGCGGAACAGGCGGCTGGCTAGGGCCATCGCTGCGTGCTCCCCATCCCCGGACAGAACCGGCTCTCCTCAACTGTGCTGGACCCGAGAAGTCGCCGTCCTTGGCGGAGGGCATGACTGCCCCCGACGACGTCCGTCGCTACGGCCATTCTCAGGGGTGAGAGCCTCACTGCACCGCAAAACGGCACAAGCCCGCCGTCGGTGTGTCGCGGGCCACAGCCAGATCGTGGTCGGGTCACGTGGTCTAGACGTGTCCCGAGCGACTTCATGACGCGAAAACTACCGGTCTCAGGGGGGACGCGGCGACCCCTGGTCCGTTGGTAAAGACAACGTTGCCGTGAGGCAGGGGAGCAAAGCGGCTCCCCGGCTCCGGCGACAGGTCAGCGAGCCGCGTCGAACGCCTGGCGGATCTCGGCGGAAACCCGGCCTCGGTCGGAGACCTCGTAGCCGTTGCTGCGGGCCCAGTCGCGGATCTCCTTGGTGCTCGGACCGAGCGAGGAGACCGACGAACGACGGCCCCGCTTGGCGCCGCCGCCGACCTTGCGGCCGTGGCCGACGTAGGGCGCGAGGGCGTCGCGAAGCGCTGCCGCGTTGGCGTCGCCGAGATCGATCTCATAGGTGGTGCCGTCGAGACCGAAAGAAATGGTCTCACTGGCCTCGGAGCCGTCGATGTCGTCGACGAGAACGATGTTGACCTTCTGTGCCATGGGAATTCCTCGGATGCGCCTCGGTGGGGGGGACTAACGAGGACACGCTAGCAGGCTAATCATCATCGGGAAAATGCCCGAAGAATTGCCAGACTTCACCATTGTTGGGCAACTGCACAGGCAACAAAACTTCTTCGGCGAGATGGCACGAACGTCAATATCGAAATGACCGCCGAGGCGATCAGTCGGCGTTTCTCTCGAAGAGCAGGCGCAAGCCCTGAAGGGTCAGCCAGGGGTCGTGATGGGTGAAACAGCCGCATTCATCCACGATGAGGGGTGCCAGGTGACCCGTGGCGACGACGCGCAGCGCTCCCGGCACCACATCCAGCTCCGTCGTGATGCGCTCCACCAGGCCCTCGACCTGGCTCGCGAACCCGAACACCAGACCCGACTGCATGGCCTCGACGGTGTTCTTGGCGATCACGCGCCGTGGCCGAGCCAGCTCGACCTGGCGCAGCTGCGCCGCGCGGTCGCCCAGCACCTCGAGCGAGGCCTCGATCCCGGGCGCGATGACTCCGCCGATATAGCGACCCTCGGCATCGACGACGTCGAAGGTCGTGGCCAGCCCGAAGTCGACCACCACGGCCGGGACGCCCCCGGTGGCGACCGCCACCGCATTGCAGATCCGGTCGGCGCCGACCTCGCGCGGGTTGTCCATGAGCACCGGAAGGCCCGTGCGGGTGCCGGGCTCGACCACCACATGGGGAACGCCGCCGAAGGAGTCGGTCAGCACCGACCGCCACTCGTGGAGCACCGCCGGCACCGTGGCGCACAGTGCCACACCCCCGACCTCGGCCGCCGCGGCGCCCAGCAGACCACGGACCAGCACCCCCCACTCGTCACTGGTCCGGGCCGGGTCGGAGGAGACCCGCCACGTGTCCACCACCTCGGCGGCGCGCAACAACCCCAACGACGTGTGGCCGTTGCGGATGTCCACCGCCAGCAGCGCCATCGGTCAGTCCCCCGTCAGGTCCTGCAGGTCCATGCCGAGGTCGAAGACCGTGACCGAGTGGGTCAGTGCCCCCACCGAGATGAAGTCGACGCCCGTCTCGGCCACGGTGCGAGCACGCTCGAGGGTCAGCCCACCGGACGCCTCGAGCGTGGCCCGGCCCGCGGTGATCCGCACGGCTTGGGCCATCACGTCGGGAGCCATGTTGTCGAGCAGGATCCGGTCACACCCCACGGCCAGCAGCTCGCGCAGCTGGTCGAGGTCGGTCACCTCGACCTCGACGGGCAGGCCCGGGTTGGCGGCCCGGACAGCCTCGAGGGCGGGGACCACACCTCCGGCCGCGACGACGTGGTTGTCCTTGACCATCGCCATGTCGCAGAGGCTGAACCGGTGGTTGAGCCCGCCCCCGCAACGGACGGCGTACTTCTGGAGAGCGCGATAGCCGGGAAGCGTCTTGCGGGTGTCCAGGACGCGAGCGCCCGTCCCCTCGAGTGCGGCGACCCAGTGAGCCGTCGCCGTGGCGACGCCGGACAGGTGGGAGGCGAAGTTGAGGGCGGTGCGCTCGGCTGTCAGGAGGCCACGCGTGGGGCCGGCCACCCGCATGACCACGTCACCGGGCGCGACGACGCTGCCGTCGGACACGCGATCGGTGACCTGCACGTCATCGCCGGCGACCACGGCGAACACCAGGGCGGCGACCCCCAGCCCGGCGACCACCCCCGGCTCGCGCGCGGCGAAGTCGGCCACCCCGCGAGCGTCGGCCGCGATGGTGGCGGCACTGGTGACGTCGGAGCCGCCACCGGGCAGGTCCTCCTCCAAGGCCCGCACGATGTCGGCATGCACGGACCGCGCGTCGAGGCCGGCTGCGGTGAGCTCCGCCAGCACGTCGGCCGGCAGCTCGTCGAAGGGGGTCATGCTCCGGCTTCCTCCTCGTTGACGAGCGCCGTCGGCGCGTCCGTGGGAGGCGTCGGCCGGAAGGTCAGCACCGTCGACCCCTTGTCCATCGTCGCGTCGAAGTGTCCCGCCCAGTGGGCGTCGTCCCGCTCGGGGAAGTCCTCACGCCAGTGGGAGCCACGGGTCTCCTCGCGCTGGCGCGCCGCCTCCGCCAGCGCCAGCGCGACGGTGACCAGGTTGGTGGTCTCCCACGCGGCGGTGGCGATCTGGGCGTCCTCATCGGAGTCGAGCAGAGCTCGCAGCTCCGCCTCGGCAGCAGCCACCCCGGCCGCCGAGCGCAGCACCCCGACGCGCGCGGTCATCGACTCCTGCAGCGCCCGTCGTACGGCGGCCGGCACGATGCCAGGCACCCGCTCGTCGGCCGCAGGCTCCGACCACGGCCGCAGCTCGTCGGGCAGCACCTCGGCGATGCGGCGGGAGAAGACCAGCCCCTCCAGCAGCGAGTTGGAGGCGAGCCGGTTGGCACCGTGCACACCCGAGCAGGCGGCCTCGCCGGTGGCATAGAGACCCGGCAGCGTCGAGCGGCCCCAGAGATCGGTGAGGATCCCGCCCGAGGCATAGTGGCAGGCCGGCGCCACCGGGATCAGCTGGGTGGCCGGGTCGACGCCGTGGGCGCGACAGGTGGCCAGGATCGTCGGGAAGCGCCGCTCCCAGAAATCGGCGCCGAGGTGTCGGGCGTCCAGCCACATGTGGGGATGACCGGTCTCGTGCATGCGGCGCGTGATCGCCTTGGCGACCACGTCGCGTGGCGCCAGGTCGGCGAGCTCGTGCACACCCTGCATGAAGCGGTTGCCCTCGACGTCGACGAGGAAGGCCCCCTCGCCGCGGACGGCCTCGGAGATGAGCGGCTGCTGGCCGCGCGAGTCGGCCCCGAGATACATCACCGTGGGGTGGAACTGGACGAACTCGAGGTCGCGCAGCACCGCACCCGCGCGGAGAGCGACGGCCATGCCGTCACCGGTGGACACTGCTGGGTTGGTGGTCTGGGAGAACACCTGCCCGAGCCCGCCGCTGGCCACGATCACAGCCCGGCAGTGGACCGCGCCGACGCCGTCGTGCTGGCCCTCCCCCATGACGTGGAGGGTCAGGCCAGCGACGGCGCCGTCGGCGTCGAGCAGCAGGTCGACGGCCAGGGCGTGCTCGATGACGCCGATCGCCGGGGTCCGCTGGACCGCGGCGATCAGCGCCCGCTGGATCTCCGCGCCCGTGGCATCGCCCCCGGCGTGGGCGATCCGGTCACGGTGGTGGCCGCCCTCGCGCGTCAGGCTCAGCTCGCCGCTGGAGTCGTGGTCGAAGTTGGTGCCGAGCGCGATCAGGTCACGTACGGCGTCGGGACCCTCGGTCACCAGGACGCGGACCGCGGCCTCGTCGCAGGCGCCCGCGCCGGCGACGAGGGTGTCGCGCGGCGCGGTGTCGGCGGGCTCGACGTCGGCGACATCGCGCTGCTGCGGGTCGGCGGCGCCACACGCGCCCAGCCCGACGACGCAGGCGGCGACGAACGAGCGACACGCGCGGGAGGTCAGCCACACCCCCGCAGCATGCCGCGGGTCACCGCTCGCCGGAAGCGCTGCGGCGCGGCGCCCGCGGGCCCCTTGCAACGCGCGCGGCGATCAGGCCGCGCTGCGCGCGGTCGTCGCGACGCGGAAGTGCTGCTCGGGGGCGGGGAAGCCCGCCGCGCCGCAGACCTCCACGATGGCCGCGTTGGTGGCGAAGTAGACGCCCCAGTAGTGGTCGTTGTGGCAGAACGGCCGCACGCAGAGCACCGGCCCCGAGAGCGTGAACGTCAGCACCTCGACGCTCGGCGCGGGCGCGTCGAGGACGTTCGGGATCTGCGCGACGCGCTCGCGGAGGAGCGCGATGGCGCGCGGCACGTCGACCGTGTGGTCGAGCTGCGCCACGAGCTCCACGCGCCGGTACGGGTTCGCGGTGTAGTTCTGCATGGTGTCGGCGAAGATCTTGTTGTTGCCGACGATGGTCTTCACGTTGTCCGGCGAGTCGATCACCGTCACGAAGAGGCCGATCTCACGCACCGTCCCGGTCACGCCGCCGGCCGTCACGAAGTCGCCGACGCGGATCGGCCGCAGGAAGATCATGAAGATCCCCGCCGCGAAGTTCGCGAGCAGACCGGACCACGCGAGGCCGATGGCGACGCCCGCCGCGGCGAAGAGCGCCGCGAACGACGCCGTGTCGACGCCGAACACCGAGAGCACCGCGACGATCAGCAAGACGTCGAGCACGATGCGCAGCGACGCCGACAGGTAGCGCTCGAGCGTCGGATCGAAGTTCCGCTTCTCCATCGCGCGGCGGGCGACGCGGCCGATGAAGTTGATGATCCAGCGCCCGACGACCCACACCACGATCGCGCCGAGGACCATCAGGCCGATGGTGACGGCCTTGTCGGTGATGGTGTGCGTCAGCGAGTCGAACCACGACGCGCTCGTCGTGGTGGTCGTGGTGACTGGGGGTTCCACGGAGGTCGTGGTCGTGGTGGCCTGGGCGGCCTGGCCCACGAGGAGCTCGGTCAGGAACGAGATGGACGAGTGCATGGCAGCGACACCTCTGCGAACGGGGGGGGCCGCCAGGGCGGGGGCCCTGCGCGGACGGTTCACAATGCGCATTATCCCGAGGGGAGCCGCAGCGCAACGGCGCCTGCGGGCGACGTTGACGGGGCGCGTCGCGCGGCGGACCATCGCCGCATGCTGGCCCACCCGCTCATCCGCCCCGTCGAGGCCCGCGACGTCCCGGCCGTCGTCGCGCTCGTGACCGAGGTGCTCGCCGAGTTCGATCTGGCGTTCGGGGACGGCTCGGCCACCGACGCGCAGCTGTTCGGCCTCCCGGGCGCCTACACCAGCGCCGGTGGCGCCTTCTGGGTGGCCGAGGCCGAGGACGGCGCGCTCGTCGGCACGATCGGCGCCTATCCGGTCCGCGATGAGGTCACCGTCGAGCTGCGCAAGATGTACGTGCTCCCGAGCACCCGCGGGACGGGGCTCGGGCAGCGGCTCTTCGACGTGCTCGTGGCGTGGGCGCGGGAGCGCGGCGTCGCGCGCGTGGTGCTCGACACCACCGAGCAGATGAAGGGCGCGATCCGCTTCTACGAGCGGAACGGCTTCGCGCGCGACGACGCCTTCATCAGCGGGAGCCGCTGCTCGCGCGGCTACGTGCTCGCGCTCTGACGGCTACCCGTCGTCGTCGGGCGCGACCCAGCTGAGCAGGGTGCAGACGGGGTCCTCGAAGACCGGGCGGAAGCCGAGCGCGACGTACAGGGCGCGCGCGCGGTGGTTGTCGTGCTCGACCTCGCAGCTGACGGCGACGCCGCGCGCCCGGGCCTCGTCGAGCAGCGCGCGGACGAGGCGCGTCCCGAGGCCGCGGCCGCGGTGCGCCGGGAGGAGCGTCACGTCGAGGAGGCGCAGCTCGTCGCGCCGTCGGTGCACGTAGAGGCGGCCGACGGCGGCGCCGTCGAGCTCGACGACGGCGAGGTCGGCGCCGGGGTAGGCGCGGACGTAGTGGGCGTGCTGCGCGTCGGCTTCGCGCGCGGCGGCGGCCTCGCGGCGTCCCGGGCGCGCGGTGAGCCACAGCGCGCGGAGGAAGGGGAGGTCGGCGTCGGTGACCGGGCGGAGCGTCAGCGGTCCGAGGGTCGCCGCCAGCGTGCTAGCTCATCCAGGCGTGACCCACGCGCGCCATCAGCTGCTTCGAGGTCTCGACGACCGTCTGCAGCATCGTCTGCGCCGAGGTCAGCTCGGGGGCGAGCTTCGCCACGTCGACGCCCATCAGGTTCGCCTTCTCGAGCCCGATGTTGGTCTTCACGTCGTCCGAGACGCTCGCGATCTCCGAGAGCTGGTTCAGCCGCGACCCGACCTCCGTCCGCGCGAGCAGCACCGTCTGCCGCGCGAAGTCGAGGTCGTCGAGCGTCTGCCCGAGCCCGATGTTGCCCGGCGTGCCCTTCAGCGCGTCGATCAGGTCGGAGAGGCTCTTGATGACCTCGTTGCCCGACCCGAACACCGTGCTCCCCGAGAGCGTCGCCTCGATCTTCGCGCCCGGGCCGACCTCGACGAAGCGCGCCCCGTCGTCGCCCTGGAACCCGGCCGCGGCCTGCGGCGGCCGGTTCTCCGCGCGCCCCGTGAACAGGTACTTCTCGCCGTCGTAGCGCTGGTTCACGAGCGACATCATCTGGTTGAGCAGCCCCTCGGCCTCCTGCGCGCCGTTCGCGCGGTCCTGGGCGTTGAGGGTGTCGTTGTTCATCGACAGCGCGAGCTCCTTCGCCCGCACCAGCATCTCGTGCATGCTCCCGAGCACGCCGTCCGCCGTCTTCAGGTCCGTCTCGACCCGCGTCCGGTTGCCCGCGAGCCGCTCGAGCCGCGAGTCGAACTTGTTCAGCTGGTTCAGCCGCTGCGCCACCACCGGGTCGTCGCTCGGCTGCTCCACCGCCGACAGCGCCGACAGCTTCGCGCTCGTCTTCACCACCGCCGCGGACGCGCGGTCCGAGTTGATGCGCACCATGTTGTTCAGGAAGGACTGCGTGATCCGCATCGTCAGCGGCTCCTACTGAACCAGGTTCAGGATGGTGGTGGTCATTTCCTGGACGCTCTGGATGACGGTGCTCGCGGCGTCGATGGCCGTGTTGGCCGCGGCGATCCGCTGGAGCTCCTCGTCGATCGAGACGCCCGTCTCCGACGCGAGCAGGTTCTGCAGCTGGTCCACGCTCGACTGCTCGAGCGTCGCGCCCGAGGTCGCCCGCAGGTACGCCGTCGTCACGTCGCTCCCGAGCTTCTCCCAGGCGAGGTTCACCGAGGAGCCGTCCGGGAGCACACCCGACTGCGCGAAGAGGTCGGTCAGCAGCTGGAAGTTCGCGTTGTCACCCGGGACGCCCGTCGGGTCGAGCGCGCCCGCGACGTTCTCCGGGTGCCCGGCGACGTCGTTCGACAGGTTCATGAGCCCCGCCGCGCCGTCGACCGACGCCGGCAGCTCGAAGAAGCTGAACCCCGTGCCACCATTCAGGTTGTAGCCCGACTGGTGCTGGATGTTGAACGCCTCCATCATGTGGTAGGCGATCTCGTCGAGGCGCTTCACGGCCGGCGCGAGCGACTCGTTGTAGCTCTCCATGAGGCCGCCGAGCTCGCCGCCGAGCGCCGTCTTGCCCTCGAGCACCTGGCCGTCCGAGCGCACGAACGAGAAGCTCATCTGCTGCTGCGGCGGCTGCGCGACCTCGACCTGGATGGCCGTCGGGAACGTCGACTCGACGAGCGGCCGCCCGCCCGTCGTCGAGATGTGCACCGTGCCGTCGCCGCGCGAGAGCACGTCGATGCCGACCATCCCGGAGAGCTGGCTGATGAGGTCGCTCCGGCGCGAGATCAGCGAGTTCGACTCGTCACCCGGGCGCGCCGAGCGGATCCGCCCGTTCAGCGCCGCGATCTCCGACGTGATGGCGTTCACGCTCGTCGCGACCGCCTGCGCCGTCGCCGCCGCGCCATCGCGCGCCTCGACGAGCTGCGTGCGCGTCGACGCGAACGTCGACCCGAGGAGGTTCGCCGACTGCAGCACCTGCGTGCGCTCGTTCAGGCTCGACGGGTTCGCGCTCGCCGCGGAGAGCGCCTGCTCGAAGTCGCGCAGGCTCGGCCCGATGCCGATGCCGTCGAGGTCGTTGGTCGCCTGCTCCGCCGCCGACAGGTGCGTGAGCTGGCTCTGGTGGAAGCCGAGGCGGCCCTGCGTCGTGGCGAGGCTGCGCTCGAGGAGGGCGCTGCGGATGGCGACGGGCGTCCCGGCGAGCACGCCGAGGCCGCCGTACTGGGCCGACAGGGGCACGATCTCGTGCGCATATCCCGGGGTGTTCACGTTCGCGATGTTGCGCGAGGCGTTGGCGACCACGGTCTGCCCGGCGTTCAATCCGCCGGTCGCTTGCGAGAGGATTTGCTGGATCGTGCTCATGGCCGTTGTCCCGTTCGACTCCTCGTGGGGGTCCCCTTCGTCGGGGTGGTCAGATGTTGATCTCGAGGCTCGACGCGCCCGTCACGAGCTTCGTGCGCGAGCGTCCGCGCTTCGTGTAGACCGTCGCCTCCGCGGCGGGCTCGCCGCTCGTCGCGAGCGCCCACCAGGCCGAGATGACCTGGAGCCCGCGCTTCGCGTGGACCTGGTTGACGTGCTGCAGCTCCGCGAGCGCCTGCGTCAGCGAGAGGAGCTCGCTCACGCGCTCGGTCGCGACCTCGCGCTCGCCCTCGGGCAGCGCCCGCACCACGGCGGACAGCCCGTCGTCGAGGGTCACCGGCAGGGAGAGCACGTCCACGACGGCCTCCGCGCGGTCGCGCGTCGCGTTGGTCGCGTCGCCGAGGTCGTCCGTGAGGCGGCGGATCTCCTCCGACACCTCCTCGAGCGCGCTCGGCTCGCTCCGGAGCTCGGCGCGGTAGCCGACGAGCGCCACGAGCTGCCGCTGCGAGGCCGAGACGAGCGCGTCGAGGACGGCCGTCTGCACCTCGAGCGCCTCGCAGAGGCTCGCGACCACCGCGCGCATCACTCGAGCCCGTCGCCGAAGGCGTCGTCGAGGATGCGGTCGGCGAGCGCGTCGGCGTCGACGCTGTAGCGCCCCTCCGCGATGGCGTCCTTCAGCGACGCGAGCGTCGAGGCGTCGAGGCGCGCCGTCTCGGCCTTCGCCGTCTCGATGGCCTTCCGCGCGTCGACGGTGCTCCCGGCGACCTCGGTGGAGGTCTTCGGGGCGCCGCTCTCGGACGTGACGGCCGGCGCGCGGCGGGAGCGCCCCACGGCGCTGGCGGCGGTGTCGCGAACTGGCTTGGAGGTCAAAGGTCTCGTCGGGTCCATGGTCTCAACCCTGGTCAAGGGAAGCTGGCGATAGGGTCAACGGGTCTCCCTATAAGGAACATAAACCGAGACCCTATTTTTCTTCGCCGCCGAATCGCTGCATGCGCTCGAGGACCTCGGCGGCGTCGCGCCGGCGGCGGGTCCCGTCGAGCTCCTCGGGGCTCGGGAGCGCGAAGGATCCGTCGTCATCGGTATCGCCCGCATCCTCCGGCGCGGCCAGGGTCCGGTCGCGTCGCAGCTCGCCCATCGCGTGCGCGGACGCCGCGGCCGGCCCATCCCCGGCGCCCGCGGCGCGGCGCGCGTCGTCCGCGATCATCGACGCGAGCCCGATCCCCCCCGACCGCGCGAGGTGCGTCGCGAGCCCCTCGTCGATCAGGTGCTCCACGAGCTGGTTCCCGCCGTCCTCGTCCTGCCCCGGCGCGAGCGACGCGCGCCGGAGGGCGCTCACGAGCTGCTGGAGCATCACCGCCTCGAACTGCTTGGCGACCTCCTCGACGTCGCCGCCGGCCGCTGCCGGTGACTTCAGCGGCGAGAGCGTCGCGCGCCCGAGGATCCCCTGGACGCCGAGGTCGAGGCCGCCGCCCTTCACTGGACCTCCAGCTTCGCGTGGAGCGCCCCGGCCGCGTCGAGCGCCTCGAGGATGTCGACGAGCTCCTGCGCGCTCACGCCGAGCGCGTTCAGCCCCGCCACCACCTCCGCGAGGGTCGCCCCCGGCGCGAGCACCTGGAGCCCCGCCGGCTTCTCGTCCGGCTGCGCGGGCGCCGCCGCCGCCGCGCCACCAGCCGCCGCGTTCGGCGCCGCCGGCCGCGCGGGCGGCGTGATCTCGATGGTCATCCCCTCGTAGGCGATGGCGGCCTCGCTGAGCCGAACCTGCCCGCCGAGCACGACCGTGCCCGTGCGGCCGTTCACGACCACGCGCGCGAGCCCGTCGGCCTTCACGTCGAGCCCCTCGATGCGCGCCACGAACGCCGGGATCCGCTCCTCCCACGCCTCGGGCACGGTGATCTCGATGGTGCCGCTGTCGAGGAGCTTCGCCATCGGCTCCGGCGCCGCGCCGCCCGCGCCCGTCGGGCCCGTGACCGACGCCGGGGCGCCCGTCGGCGCGGCCGCGCCCGTGTCCGCCGCGAGCGTCGGCTGGAGCCCGTTCAGCGCGTCGGCCACGTTCTGCGCGGTCTGGAAGTCGGGGCGCGTGAGCAGGAAGCGCACGACGCCGTCCTGGCCGAGCTGCACGGCGACCTCGCGCTCGACCGAGCCGCCGCCCGGGATCCGCCCGACGTTGAGCTTCGGCCGCTTGTAGCGGCGCCCGGACTCCTGCTCGGCCTCGGACCCGACCTTGAGCGGGCCCTGCGCCGTGCCGTAGGTCTCGCCGTCGGCGCCGAGGAGCGGCGTCATGAGCAGCGTCCCGCCGGCGAGGCTGCGCGCGTCGCCGATGGAGCTCACGGTCACGTCGATCGGCACGCCGGGCTTCGCGAACGCCGGCAGCTCCGCGGTCACCATGACGGCCGCGATGTTCCTGAGCAGGAGCTGCTTCTTCTCGATGCGGACGCCGAGCCGCGAGAGCATCGCCTCGAGGGACTGCGGGGTGAAGGCCGTGCGCTCGCTGTCGCCGGTGCCGTCGAGGCCGACGACGAGCCCGTAGCCGATGAGCTGGTTCGGGCGCACGCCGTCGACGTAGCCGACGTCTTTCAGCCGCACCGCGGCGGCGTCCGCCGAGGCCGCGGCGACGACGGCGAGCGCGAGCAGGAGGCGGGCGAGCGTGGACCTCATCGCGCCACCTCCACGGTGCCGGGGCCGGTCACGACGCCGGTCACGATCTTGTTGGTGCGCGCGACCCGCACGGTGACGGTGTCGCCGAGGGCGCCGCGCGAGAGGGCCTCGCCGGGGGCGCGCACGGCGAAGGTCGCGCCGCTGATGACGGCCTGCACGTGGTCGCCGCGGGAGATCAGCGTTGGGAGCTCGAGCGCGTCGGCGCGGAGGGGCTGCCCCTCGCCGATGGGGTAGCGGGCGACGCGCCCGACGGCGAGCGCCGCCTCGGCGACCCCGGCGTCGGCGAGCGGCACGAGGGCGGTCGTGACGTCGGCGTCGGTGATGAGCGCGCCGCGGTCGATTCGGTGGCGGGCGACGACCGCGCGGACGCGCACGTCGACGCGCGCGGTGGCCCAGGTGTCGTGCTCGGCCTTGCCGCGGCCGCCGTCGCGGACGGTGACGCGGGCGGTGACGCGGCCGTGGCCTTGCTCGCCGGGGGGGAGCTCGACGGCGGCGACGGTGCGGCGGCCCTTCAGGAGGTCCGGGTCGGCGAGGCGGAGGGCGGTGACCTCGACGGTGGCGTCGTCGCCGAGGGCGAGGCGCTCGCGGGCGGCGGCGGCGAGGGAGGCCTCGACGTCCCGCTCGAGGCGGTGCTGCCCGGGCGGGGCGGCGAGGGTGAGGACGATCCAGAGCGCGATCAAGGGGGCCCTCCGGGGGCGGGGCGGCGAGGGGAGGGGCTAGCGGAGCTGCGCGGCTTCGCCGAGCATCTGGTCGGCGGCCTGGATGACCTTCGAGTTGATCTCGTAGGCGCGCTG
>JAGQUE010000716.1 GCA_020438665.1 Nocardioidaceae bacterium
AGCGACCGCGACCTCGCCAACACGGTCGAGAAGGGCGAGATCGCGCGGGCGGCCCTCGCCTATGTCCCCGTCATGGCCGCGACCCTCATCCTCGACGCCGGGAGCACGACTGCCCGGCTGGCCGAGATCCTCCCCCACGACCGCCAGCTCACCGTCTTCACCCACGCCGTGCCGGTCGCCTCCCGGCTCGCCGAGCAGCCCCACGTCGAGCTCCACCTGCTGCCCGGGCGCGTACGACGCCGCACCCTCGCCGCCGTCGGTGTCGACACCGTCCAGGCCCTCCAGCGGATCCGCGCCGACGTGGCGTTCATCGGCACCAACGGCATCTCGGCCTCCCACGGGCTCTCCACGCCCGACCACGAGGAGGCCGCCACCAAGTCGGCCCTCATCTCCGCGGCCGAGCGCGTGGTCGTGCTGTGCGACTCCAGCAAGATCGGCGTCGACCGCACGATGCAGTTCGCCAAGCTCTCCGACATCGACGTCCTCATCACCGACGCCCAGATCACCGACGGCCAGCGCGCCGAGATCGAGAGCGCCGGAGTGGAGGTGGTGATCGCATGATCGTCACGCTGACCCCCAACCCCAGCATCGACCGCACGGTCACGCTCGACGAGCCCCTGCAGCGCGGCGCCGTCCAGCGCGTCGTGTCGGTGAGCTCGGTCGCCGGCGGCAAGGGCGTGAACATCTCACGCGCGGCCGTGGCGGCGGGCGTCCCGACGGTCGCGGTGCTCCCGGCCTCCGACGACGACCCCTTCGTCCACGAGTTGCTCAGCGCCGGGATCGACTGCCGCCCGGTGCCTCCCGCCGGCGACGTCAGGGTCAACCTGGCGATCACCGAGCCCGACGGCACGACCACCAAGCTCAACAGCCCGGGGGCCACGGTCACCCCGGCCGTGCTCGACGCCATGGCCCAGGCCATGATCTCCCGCGCCGCGACCGCCCAGTGGGTCGTCCTGGCGGGGTCGCTGCCGCCGGGCGCACCGGTCGGCTGGTACGCCGAGCTCGTCACCGCCCTGCGAGCCACCCCGGCCAAGATCGCCGTCGACACCAGCGACGCGCCGTTGTCGGCGCTGGTCGACGCCCTCCCCGGCGCCGCGCCGGACCTGATGAAGCCCAACGGCCACGAGCTGGCGTCCTTCACCGGGGACGACGCCGACGAGCTCGAGTCCGACCCCGCTGCCGCCGCCCGGGCGGCCCGCTATCTCGTGGACCGTGGCGTCAGCGCGGTCCTGGCCACCCTGGGCGGCACGGGCGCCGTCCTGGTCACCGCAGACGAGGCGTGGTTCGCGCCCGCTCTGCCCATTGATGTCGTCAGCACCGTCGGTGCGGGCGACTCCAGCCTGTTCGGCTATCTCCTCGGGGAGGTGCGGGGGTTGTCTCCCGCCGAACGGCTGGGGCTTGGTGTCGCCTACGGCAGTGCCGCCGCGGGCCTCCCTGGCACCACCATTCCCACCCCCTCGCAGACCCAGCCGGACCTGGTCCGGGTGAGTTCGCTCAACCTCCGACCGGAGCACTCATGACCGACATGATCACCCCTGATCTCGTCCGGCTCGACGCCGATCTCGGCGCCGACAAGGATGAGGTCATCCGTCAGCTCGCCGCCGTCGTGGCGTCGGCCGGGCGCACCGCCGACGCGAGCCAGCTGGTCGCCGACGCGATGGCCCGCGAAGCAACCTCCAACACCGGGCTTCCCGGCGGCATCGCCATCCCCCATTGCCGCACCGCGGCCGTGGCGGTCCCGACGCTGGCCTTCGCCCGGCTCTCGCCCTCGGTCGACTTCGGCGCCAAGGACGGGCCTGCCGACCTCGCCTTCCTCATCGCGGCACCCGAGGGCGGCGACGCGACCCACCTCCAGGTCCTCACCATGCTGGCCCG
>JAGQUE010000107.1 GCA_020438665.1 Nocardioidaceae bacterium
TCGCCGTGACGATCGCGGTGGGCGTCAACACTGACGGCCGGCGGGAAGTGCTGGGCATGGCGATCGGGGCTTCCGAAGCCGAGCCGTTCTGGACGGAGTTTCTCCGCGATCTTGTCCGCCGCGGGCTCTCCGGCGTGAAGCTGGTGATCTCCGATGCGCATGAGGGCATCAAGGCGGCCACGGCGCGGGTTCTGTTCACCACCTGGCAGCGCTGCCGGGTTCATTTCCAGCGCAATGCCTTGGCCCATGCCGGCAAGAGCAGCCGCAGGGTGGTCTCGGCCTTCATCGCCACGGCCTTTGCTCAGCCTGACCATGCTGCCGCCAAGACCCAGTGGCGGCTGGTTGCGGACCAGATGCGGCCCAAGCTGCCGAAGCTGGCTACCCTCATGGACACGGCGGAGGAGGACGTGCTGGCCTACATGACCTTCCCCGCCCAGCACCGCGCGAAGTTGCATTCGACAAATCCGCTTGAGCGTCTGAATGGCGAGATCAAGCGCCGCACCGACGTCGTCGGCATCTTCCCCAACCGCGACGCCCTGATCCGGCTCGTCGGCGCCGTCCTCGCCGAGCAGCACGACGAATGGGCCGAACAACGCCGCTACCTCGGTCTCGACGCCCTCAAGACCGCTCGCGCCGTCCTCACCGACCGCCAGACAGCCCCAGCCCAGGAGGTGACCACCAACCTCATCACCGGCGCCATCAACGCCTAACGAACAACCTCGAAGGCATCACCCTCGTACACCACCAGCCCGGACTTGACCGGTCCGGGGGCACGGACCGCGGACCAAGCTGCCTCGACCAGGACGCCGCGCGTGTGGGCGCGGCCGGTCTTGGCGATCCGACCGTGGACCGGGGCACTATTGCCCGATTGGCGCACCCTGGGATTCAGCCCGAGGTAGGACACCAGCTTGTCCGGGTCCGAGAAGCGAGTGAAGTCGCCGACCGCGGCCACGATGCTGATCCCCGCGATGGCGTCGATCCCGGGAATCGTCATCAACCGGGCTACCACCGGGTCGCTCAACGCCTCGATCGCCAGCTCGCGATCGACCAGGGCGAGTTCACCGGCGTGGAAGTCCAGCTGCCGCAGCAGCGCCGCCACGCTCGCGGCCTCATCGGCGGGCAGGTCCTGACACGAGAGCCAGTGCCGGCCCTTCTTCCCGAACAGATCACTGACCGGCGGCGTGGGACACAGGTTCCGGGCCAGAACCGCATGGACCTGGTTCTTAATCCGCGTCCGTGTCCGCACGATATGGGCTCGCCGGGTGACCTGGCGCCGCAGCCGTCGCGTGCGATCGTCCGGCAGCCACACCGAGGGCAGGAAGTCGGCCGCCAGCAGCTGAGCCAAGATCCGCGCGTCGACCTTATCCGTCTTGACCTTCGCTTCGGCGATCGCGCGCGTCTTGGAGGGATTGGACACCACGACCCTGCCGACCAGCGGGGTCAACAAGGTCGCGATCGCGTCGCTGTTCCCGGTCGCCTCCAACGCCACTTCGTCATCGGCTCGCAGGCCGCCGGCCCACTGCCGCAACGCCTCGGGCGAGACCGCGATGCGGCCCTCGTCACGGACGATCCCGTCCTCAACGACAGCCAGCTGCGCGAACTCCCGGTGGACGTCCATTCCGACGTACCGCACCATCATCATTCTCCTTCCACCAGTGGGGCGAGGAACCGCTGGACAGAAACGACACCTACGGATTCGCGCTCACGGCGCAGCCGGACCAGTCGCAAGGGCGGCCAACTACTAACACGGGCTCTCAGCCCATCGAGTAACAACGGCCTGCCCATACGGTTTCCCCAAGAGCCCTTGTTCCGGACGGTCGCACCGTACGCCCGGCCGAGACCGGGTACCAGCAGAACGCGACGGCTCTCATGGCCTTTCATACCCGGTACCAACGCCATCTGGGTGTTTGGCTATGCACGTC
>JAGQUE010000012.1 GCA_020438665.1 Nocardioidaceae bacterium
TTTACCAAGGGTGCTGACGTCGGCGGCGATCTCGTGGGCAAGGTCGAAGCCGGTATCCCGGAAGATGATCCGCGCAACCCCGCCACGATTGCCGACAACGTCGGCGACAACGTGGGCGATTGCGCCGGCATGGCCGCCGACCTGTTCGAGAGCTACGCGGTCACCCTCGTGGCCGCGCTGATCCTGGGCCGCGCCGCATTCGGCGAGCAGGGCTTGGTGTTCCCGTTGGTCGTCCCGGCGATCGGCGCGCTGACGGCCGTGTTGGGCGTGCTCGTCACGCGGGTGCGGCCGTCGGAGAACGGCCTGACCGCGATCAACCGCGGCTTCGTGATCGCGGCCGCCGTCTCGGCGGTGGCGTGCGCCGCGGCGTCATACCTCTATCTTCCCGCCACCTTCGCGGGGCTGAACGGGATCAACGCCGACGTCGCCGCGCTGGGCCGGGACCCGCGCCTGCTCGCCGCGCTCGCGGTCATCCTCGGCATCCTGCTGGCCTTCGTCATCCTGCGGATCACCGGACACTTCACCGGCACCGACGGCGAACCCACTCGCAACGTCGCGCGCACCTCGGTCACCGGTCCCGCCACCGTCGTGCTGGCCGGCATCGGCGTCGGCTTCGAGTCCGCGGTCTACACCACCGCGATCATCGGCATCGCCGTCTACGCCGCCTACCTGCTCGGTGGGGGATCGATCATCGTCTCCCTCTTCCTCATCGCGCTCGCCGGCTGCGGCCTGCTCACCACCGTCGGCGTCATCGTCGCGATGGACACCTTCGGCCCGGTCAGCGACAACGCCCAGGGCATCGCCGAGATGTCCGGCGACGTCGACGAGGCCGGCGCTCAGGTGCTCACCGAACTGGACGCCGTCGGCAACACCACCAAGGCGATCACCAAGGGCATCGCGATCGCGACGGCCGTGCTGGCCGCCACGGCGCTGTTCGGCTCCTACGCCACCTCGGTGGCCGAGGCACTGGTCAAGGCCAACCCGACCACCGACGAAGCAGGCATGCTCAACTTCGCCGTGTTCAACCCGCCGATCCTGGTCGGCATCATCCTCGGTGGAGCCGCGGTCTTCCTGTTCTCCGGCCTTGCGATCAACGCCGTCGGCCGCGCCGCCGGTGCGGTCGTCTTCGAGGTCCGGCGCCAGTTCCGCGAGATCCCCGGGATCATGGAGGGCACCGGGCGTCCGGAGTACGGCAAGGTCGTCGACATCGTCACCCGTGACTCGCTGCGCGAGCTCATCACGCCGGGTCTGCTCGCCGTGATGGCGCCCGTGGCCGTGGGCTTCGGTCTCGGTGTGACGGCGCTGGCGGGCTTCCTCGCGGGCGCGATCGGCACGGGCGTGCTGATGGCGATCTTCCTGGCCAACTCCGGTGGGGCCTGGGACAACGCCAAGAAGCTCGTCGAGGACGGCCACCACGGCGGCAAGGGCTCCGACGCCCACGCCGCGACCGTCATCGGTGACACCGTCGGTGACCCGTTCAAGGACACCGCCGGCCCGGCGATCAACCCGCTGATCAAGGTCATGAACCTCGTCTCGCTTCTCATCGCGAGCGCGGTCGTCTCCATGAGCGTCGGCCAGGACCGCAACGACGCCCTGCGCATCGTCATCGCCGTCGTGGCCCTGGCGATCATCGTGGGCGCGGTCTATGTGTCCAAGCAGCGCGAGGTCGCCATCGGCGACGACGCTCCGGCCGAGGCCCCCGCCTCCGCCTGACCTCGCGGGATATCCACCACCAACGCTGACCCGGCAGATCCGCTGCCGGGTCAGCGGCATTTCGCCGTCGACCCGGCAGCGGATGTCTGCCGCGTCGACGGTTGGTAGGTTCGCCCGGTGGAGCGCGAGCAGGGCCGGGACGACCTGGCGGAGCGGTTGGCGGAGGCGCTGCGCGCGGCGAGCTTCACCTATGACGAGGTCGGCGAGCTGCTCGGGCCGCGCGCACACGCGGCGCTGGGGCGCAACGAGACGACACCGGGCCTGCGGCGCACCCGCGATGGGTCGCCGATCGAGACGCTGACGCGACTGTTCCTCCTCCAAGCGCCCGTACGGCGCAGCGAGGCGGAGGCCGCCCTTCCGGGGCTGGTGGACCGGATGGCGGCGGAGGGTTTCCTCGTGGCGAGCGTGGGGGAGGTCGCCGCGCGACTCGACGTACGCCCCTATGCCTCCGACGAGGCCGGTGACCGCGACCTGTGGGTGGTCTCGGACCTGACTCCGGGCCTCGACGGTGGTGAGGCACGGGTCGGGGCCGACCACGTCCTCGGCATCAGTCCCGCTTCGTTGTCGTTGGCCCGGCTGACCCTGCGCGACGGCGTGGCCACGGCCCTCGACCTCGGCACGGGCTGTGGCGTGCAGGCGCTCCACCTGGCCGAGCACGCCGACCGGGTGGTGGCGACGGACGTGAACCCCCGCGCGCTGCGACTGGCCCGCTTCAACCTGGCGCTCAACGACGTTGCCGGTGTGGAGGTGCGCGACGGCTCGTTCTTCGAGCCGGTCCGGGGCGAGCGGTTCGACCTGATCGCGACCAACCCGCCGTTCGTGATCTCGCCGGCCACGGGCGAGCGGCTGGTCTATCGCGACTCGGGCCTGCCGGGTGACCGCGCCGTCGAGCACATCGTGCGCAGCGTCCCCGATCACCTCACCGACGGTGGCGTCTGTCAGATCCTGGCCAACTGGGTCATCGCCAGGGACGTGCCGTGGGACGAGCGACTGACCGGCTGGCTCGTCGACGACCTCGACGCGCTCGTCGTCCAGCGCGAGGTCGTCGACCCGGCCGAGTATGTCGAGATGTGGCTCAAGGACTCGGGCCACCACGGCACCGCCGACTATCGCGACCGCTACGACACCTGGGTGTCCTGGCTCGACGAGCAAGGCGTCGAGGGCGTCGGTTTCGGCTGGATCACCCTGCGCCGTGCGCCGGGCGAGCCGGGGCGCCCCGCCACCACCCGCTTCGACGACTGGCCCCACGCGGTGGAGCAGCCGATCGCCCCAGCCATCCGGGAGTGGCTCGACACCGTGACAGACCTGGCGGACAGCCCGGACCTGCTGGGCGCCCACCTGACCCTGCGCGCCGACGTGACCCAGGAGACCGTGGGACAGCCGGGAGCCGAGGACCCCGAGGCGATCGTGCTGCGCCGGCAGCGCGGGTTCCGCAGGGCCCGCGCGGTCGACACCGTGGAGGCGGCCGTGGCGGGAGCCTGCGGCGGCGACCTCTCGCTGGGGGACATCCTCGACGCCGTCGCCGACATCCTCGACCGCGACCCGGCCGAGCTCCGCACCGCCTATCTGCCACGCATCACCGAGCTGGTCCGGGACGGCTACCTCGCCCTGGACGGCGGCGCGTGAGCCGTCGACCCGGTGGTCCGCGGGGGGCCGTTCCTATGCTGGCCGGGTGAGCATCCGCCTGCGCTTCCTCGGCGAGGTCTCCTTCGACGGGACCCCGATCACCGGGGTCCGCCCGGCGGACCTGCTGGCCGCCCTCGCGCTCCACCCCGCCGGTCTCTCCGACGCCGCCCTCGTCGACGAGGTGTGGGCCGACGAACCGCCGGCGGCCTCGGCCAAGGCGCTCCAGGTGCTCGTCTCGCGGCTGCGGTCCCACGCGGGGCCCGATCTGCTCCACCGCCACGACGGCCGCTATCGGCTCGCGCTGGCCGGCGACGAGGTCGACGCGTGGTACGTCGACGAGCAGGCGCTACGCGCCGGCCAGGCGCTGTCCTCCGGCGACCCGGAGACCGCGGAGGCGCTGGTCGCCGAGCTGCTGGCGCTGCTCGGGCCCGTCGGCCCCGGGTCGAGGCCCGGCCCACTCGGCGACCTTCGTGCCAGGGCGGTCGCCCACGAGGACGGACTGCGCCGGACCCACGCGCTCGCGCTCGCGCGCCGCGGCCTCGACGCCGACGCCGTCCCGCTCCTGGCCCAGGTCCACGCGGCCGAGCCCGATGACGTCGACGTGATGACCGAGCTGCTGCGCGGCGAGGCACGCGTAGCCGGGGCGCCGGTGGCGCTGACCCGCTATGAGCACTATCGCCACGACCTGGCCGATCGCCTCGGCGTCGACCCCGATCCGGCCCTGCAACAGGTGCACCGCGAGCTCCTGGCCGCGGACCGACCGGTCCGTCGCGGCGTTCAGTTCGACGCCGACCAGCTGCTCGGGCGCGAGGAGGACCTGCTGCGGCTGCGGGTGATGGTGCGGACCGGACGGCTCACCACGATCCTGGGCCCGGGAGGTCTCGGCAAGACCCGTGTGGCCCATGTGCTCGCCCGCGAGGCGACCCAGCCCCGGGTGCACTTCATCGAGCTGGTCGGCATCTCCAACCCCGCGGACGTGGTCTCCGAGGTGGGCTCGGCGCTGGGGGTCCGTGACTCGGTGACCGGCCGCCGCAGCCTCACCGCTGCCCAGCTCTCCGACGTCCGCGGGCGCATCGCCCAGGAGCTGGACACCGTCCCCACCCTGCTCGTTCTGGACAACTGCGAGCACATCCTCGACGCCGTCGCCTCCCTGGTGGCGTTCCTGCTCGTCAGCACCCGCGACCTGCGCATCGTGACCACGAGCCGGGCGCCGCTGGGCATCGCCGCCGAGCGGGTGCTGGGTCTCAAGCAGCTTGACCTCGCCGACGGCACGGCCTTGTTCCTGCGCCGCGCCCGTGCCGCCCGTCCCGAGGCGGTGCTGCCGGCGGACGTCGTCGCGGACGTGGTGAAGCGCCTCGACGGGCTTCCGCTCGCGATCGAGCTGGCGGCGGCGCGGGTCCGGGCGATGTCGGCGGAGGAGCTGCTCCGCCGCCTCGACGACCGCTTCGCGCTCCTGCGTAGCCGCGACCGCACGGTCCACGCCCGCCACCAGACCCTCACCGCGGTGATCGGATGGTCCTGGGACCTGCTCTCACCACGGGAGCAGCGGGCACTCGCGTGGCTGTCGGTCTTCCAGGACGGATTCACGGCCGGCTCCGCCGAGGTGGTGGTCGGCCCCGACGCCACCGACCTCGTAGAAGCACTGGCCGACCAGTCCCTGCTGGTGCTCACCGAGAACGACGGCCACCTGCGCTACCGCATGCTCGAGACCGTGCGCGAGTACGCCGGCCAGCGGCTGGCCGACGCGAGCGAGACCGAGCAGGCGCGAGCCGCCCAGGACGGGTGGGCCGCCGACCTCGCCGTCCGGTGGCAGGACGACATCTGGGGCACGCGCCAGTTCGACGCGATCGACGTGCTCTGGGAGGAGGAGAGCAACCTGGCCGACGTCTTGCGCCGGTCGATGGCGGAGGGCGACTCAGAGCTCGCGGTGCTGCTCCTGGCCGTCTTGGGTGCGGTCTGGACGATCACCGGCAACCACGGCCGGGTGATGGCCTTCGCCGATCCCGCCGAGGCGCTGCTGACGGAGTTCGATCCACCGCCGGAGCTCGTCGAACCGACGGCGTCGGCGCTGTCGCTGCTCCTCACCTATGTGCGCTTCATGCGGCCGGTCGGCGACGACGACCCGCTCCCGGACCGGCTGACCCGGCTCGGGGAGCCGCGACAGCCGTGGAGCCGGGTGGTGGCCGCCATGGTGTCCGAACCACCCCGGCCCGGGGGAGCCCTGGAGGCCGTGCTGGGCCTGGCCGAGCACCCGGACCCGGCGACCCGGCTGATGGCGCTGCAGTGGGCGGCGGTGCTGACCGAGAACTCCGGAGCGATCGCCGAAGCGAGCGACCACGTCCGCCGGGCCCTCGCGGCCGTCGACGACTCGACGACGCCGTGGCAGCTGGCCTCCCTCCACGGCCAGTCGGCTCAGCTCGCGCTCCAACGCGGTGACTACCGCCAGGCGGCTGAGCATGCCCGCGCCGCAGATCCCGTGCTCACGCGGCTGAAGGCTGTCGACGACGCCCTCCACGCCCGGGCCGCGGTGGCGGTGGCCGCGCTGTCCGAGGGTGACCTGGAGGGCGCGCAGAAGGTGGTCGCACAGTTCGACGACCTCCCGCCGGGCTCCCCGATCGGCGCCGGGACGATGACCATCGCTGCCCGGGCCGAGCTACAGCTGGCGCGCGGCGACATCGAGGCCGGGCTGGCGATCTATGACGAGTGCGTGGCCGCGATGCGTGCGGTGTCCTTCGCGGGGCTCGAGACCACCGGGCTGGAGCCCTGGGTGATCATGGCCGAGGGGGCTGCTCTGGCGGCCTATGTGCGCCATGCCGGAAGTGAGCGGCAGCGGCTGCGGGCCGACGAGCTGGCCAGAAGTGTCCACCGGTCGCTGTGCGACCTCACCTCCGGGGTCACCCACATGGCGGACTATCCGGTCACCGGCATGGGCGTGGTGGCGCTGGGTGCCTATGCCGTGACGCACGAGCTCGGCGAGCCCGGCGTGCGGCTGCTCGCGCTGGCCCACCGCTACGGCTACAACCGCTCCTTCCCGGCGCTGTCGTGGGCGTGGTTCGCCGAGCTGGCCGAGCGCACGGTGCCCGGCCGGCTCGACGTCCTGCTGGCGGAGAACGACGGTGCGCCGGGGCCCGACCTGCTCGCCGAGCTGGCCGCCGCGCTCGAGGACCTGACCGGCCTCACATCTTGCTGGTGAAGGTCTTCACCGACAGCGGGGCGAAGATCGCGACCACCACGGCACAGCCGAGGAGCGCCCACCCGAGGTCGGCAGTGACCCGGCCGTCGTTCGCTAGCGACCGGATGGCCGAGATGACGTGGGAGACCGGGTTGGCGTCCGCGAACGCGCGGAGCCAGCCGGGCATCGTCGCTGTCGGCACGAAGGCGTTGGACAGGAACGTCAGCGGGAACATCACCATGAGCGAGATGCCCTGCACGCCTTGGGCGCTGCGGCCCACGGTGCCGAACCAGGTGAAGATCCAGGCCAGCGACCACCCGGCGATGATGCCCACCAGGATCGCCGCGAGGACGCCGAGGACCCCGCCGCCCGGCCGGTAGCCGAGCGCGATGCCGGTGGCGAAGGTCAGCGTCGACGCGATGGCATAGCGCAGCAGGTCGGCGACCATCGGGCCGGCGAGTGGCGCGATCCGCGCGATCGGGAGCACCTTGAACCGGTCGAACACACCCTTGTCCATGTCGTCGCGCAGCTGGACGCCCGTGGCGACGCAGGCGGTGAGCACGGTCTGGCCGACCAGGCCGGGGATGATGATCGGCAGGTAGGCGCTGACGTCACCGGAGATCGCGCCGCCGAAGATGTAGGCGAACATCGCCGTGAACAACAGCGGCTGGATCGTGACGTCGAAGAGCGTCTCGAAGTTGCGGCGCATCTTGATCGTGGCCCGCCAGGCCAGCGTGAACGTCTGGCGGAACGTCTCGGCCAGACCGACATGGCGAGACAACGCGGCATCGGGGTCGCGGACCGCGATCGCGGTGAGCGTGGTCATCGGGAGACCTCCATCTCGGGGGTTCGGCCGGTGTCGGCGGCCGTGTCGGTGTCGGGGTGGTCCTCGCGCCCGGTGTCGTGCCCGGTGAGAGCCAAGAAGACCTCGTCGAGGGAAGGCTTCTGGACGGTGATGGCATCGATGGCGAGGTGGTGCTCGCGCAGGGCGATGAGGACGTCGATCGCCTGGTCGCTGCTGCGCAGGGGGACGGTGAGCCGCCGGGCCTCGGGCGACAGAGTGGTCTCGTCGGCGATGACCCGGCGCGCGATCTCCGCGGCCGTGCCGAGCTGGCCAGGATCCACGAGGGTGAGGTGCAGGCTCGAGCGACCGACCGACGACTTGAGCTCGTCGGAGGTCCCTTCGGCGACCTTGACGCCACGATCGATCACGGCGATCCGGTCGGCGAGCTGGTCGGCCTCGTCGAGGTACTGCGTCGTCAGCAGGACGGTGCAGCCGCTGGCGACCAGCTCACGGATCGTGGTCCACATCTGGCCACGGGTGCGAGGGTCGAGCCCGGTGGTCGGTTCGTCGAGGAAGATGAGCGGCGGCCGGGTGAGGAGGCTGGCCGCGAGGTCCAGGCGTCGGCGCATCCCGCCGGAGAATGCCGAGATCGGCTTGCCGGCGGCCTCGGTGAGGTCGAAGCTCTCCAGCAGGTCGGCCGCGGAGCGCCGGGCCGTGGCCTTGTCGACGCCTTGCAGACGGGCGAAGAGCAGCAGGTTCTCGGTCGCGGTGAGGTTCTCGTCGACCGACGCATACTGGCCCGTCACCCCGAGGAGCTGCCGCACCACGTGGGGCTCCTTGCCGACGTCGTGGCCGAAGATGTGGGCGCTGCCCGCGTCGATGGGCAGCAACGTGGCCAGCATCTTGAGCATGGTGGTCTTGCCGGCCCCGTTGGGACCGAGCACGCCGAAGACCTCGCCGCGGCGCACCTCGAGGTCGACCTGGTCGACGGCGCGCTGGCTCCCGAAGGTCTTGACCAGGCCCTCGGCCCGGACTGCGAGTGTCGTGTTGGTCATGACGGGGAGTCTGGGCGTGCAAGGTTTCACGGCGGTTTCACGAGAACCACGCCGGGTTTCACCGACGGCGCGTTGGGGACGGCGCTGCTGGCAGATTGAGCCCCGCGCGCTACCGTAAGCGCCCGGTGACCTTTCCGTCGTACGGCGAGATCCCTCCCATCCATCAAGCGCGACCAGGAAGCAAGCAGCCCGTGGCACACAAGCTGGTGATCGTCGAGTCCCCGGCCAAGGCCCGCACCATCGGCGGGTACCTCGGCAAGGGGTACGTCGTCGAGTCCTCCATCGGGCACATCCGCGACCTTCCACAGAGCGCTGCCGAGACCCCGGCCAAGATCAAGGACAAGCCGTGGGGTCGACTGGCGGTCGACGTCGAGCACGACTTCGTGCCCTACTACGTCGTCCCGCGCGACAAGAAGGCCCAGATCGCCAAGCTCAAGACGCTGCTCAAGGACGCCGACGAGCTCTATCTCGCCACCGATGAGGACCGTGAGGGCGAGGCGATCGCCTGGCACCTGCTCGACGAGCTCAAGCCCAAGGTCCCGGTGCGCCGGATGGTGTTCCACGAGATCACCAAGCCCGCGATCCAGGAAGCGGCCGCCAACCCGCGCGAGCTCGACATGGACCTCGTCGAGGCCCAGGAGGCGCGGCGCATCCTCGACCGCCTCTATGGCTATGAGGTCTCACCGGTGCTGTGGCGCAAGGTCATGTCCGGTCTGTCGGCCGGGCGGGTCCAGTCGGTCGCGACCCGGCTGGTGGTCGACCGCGAGCGCGAGCGGATGGCCTTCCGGATGGCCTCCTACTGGGACCTCGAGGGCACCTTCGACGGCTATCCCGGCGGGATTCCGGGGGGTGTCCCTCCGGACGTGCGTATGTTCCCGGCCAAGCTCCACTCCATCGACGACAAGCGTGTGGCCCGCGGCAGCGACTTCGGGCAGGACGGCGAGCTGGCCAAGAAGAACGTCGTGCACCTCGACCGCAACGCCGCCGAGGCGCTCGTCGAGGCGCTGGCCGACACCTCCTATGCCGTCCGCTCGGTCGAGGCCAAGCCCTATCGTCGGTCGCCCTATCCGCCGTTCCGCACGACGACGCTCCAGCAGGAGGCCTCCCGCAAGCTCGGGATGAGCGCGTCGACCACCATGTCGGTCGCGCAGCGCCTCTATGAGAACGGCTTCATCACCTATATGC